>NZ_JALKFU020001161.1 GCF_023242965.2 Frankia sp. AgKG'84/4 | reverse complement strand
CGGCGGGAGCGGGCGGCACGGCGGGAGCGGGCGACGAGGTGCCAGCCCCGGCGGGCGGCAGCCAGCTCACGGCGGCGGCCACCCCCCACGGTGGCCGCCCCCCCACCCTCCCGTCCCTGCTCGTCTGGGTCGTCGGGCTGACCGTCGCCGTCACGCTGGGTGGCGCGCTCGGAGTCGGCGCGCACCTGCTCGCCGCCGCGCTTCGCCGCCGTCGCGCGCGACCTGCCTGGGTGGATCGCGCGGTGGCCCCCTATCCCTCGGCGCCCCCCGGCTGGACCGACCGGGTGCCCGCGTCCACGGGCCGAGAGTCGGGCCACCCCTAACATGGCCACATGACACACGCGCTCCTGGACGAGCTGTCCTGGCGTGGACTGATCCACGACAGTACCGATCCCGCCGAGCTACGGGACCACCTCGACACCGGCGCGCGGCGCTGCTACATCGGCTTCGACCCGACCGCACCATCGCTGACCATCGGCAACCTGCTGCCGATCACGCTGCTGATCCGCGCCGCGCGGGCCGGTGTCGGGGCGGTGGCCCTGTTCGGCGGCGGCACCGGGCTGATCGGCGACCCGTCCGGCAAATCGGTCGAGCGCAGCCTGCTGACCGCCGAGGACGTGCGGGCGAACGTCGCCCACCACCGCGAGATCTTCGAGACCATCGCCGGCCAGGCGCTCGAAGCCGACCAGCTGCCGACCTTCGTCGACAACGCCGACTGGCTCGGCGGGCTCGGCATGATCGAGTTCCTGCGGGACGTCGGCAAGCACTTCCCCGTCGCGGAGATGACCCGGCGCGATTCGGTGCGCCGCCGCCTCGACGACCCCGACGTCGGCCTGACCTACACCGAGTTCACCTACTCGCTGCTGCAGGCGTACGACTACCGCCGGCTGCGCGAGGACCATGGCGTGACGCTCCAGATGGGCGCGTCCGACCAGTGGGGCAACATCGTCGCCGGGATCGACTACGTGCGCCGGGTGCTGCGCACCCAGGTCCACGGGCTGACCTGCCCGCTGCTGCTGCGCTCCGACGGCACGAAGTTCGGCAAGTCGGAGAAGGGCGCGGTGTGGCTGACCGCCGACCGGACCTCGCCGTACACGCTGTACCAGTTCCTGATCAATCTGTCGGACGACGGCGCCCGCCGGTTCGCGCTGTTCTTCTCGCTGACCGACCGGGAGCCGTTGGAGCGGCTGTTCGCCGAGCATGCCGAGGCGCCCGGCCGCCGGGCGCTGCAGCGCCACCTCGCCCGGGAGATCACCGCGCTGGTGCACGGGCAGCCCGCCGTCGACGCCGCCGAGGCCGCGTCCGCGGCGCTGTTCAGCGGGGACGTGCAGGCGATCGGCGCGGACCTGCTCTCCGACGTGTTCGCCGATGTGCCGGCGGTGACCGAGCCGCTCGGCCGACTGTCGGCGGACGGCGGCTGGCCGGTCCTCGAACTGCTGATCGCCACCGGCCTCGCCAGCAGCCGCCGCGACGCCCGCGAGCACCTCGGCAACCGCGCCGTGCTGGTCAACGGCGAGCGGGCCGCGCTCGAGGACGCCGTCACCGAGAAGGACCTGCTGCACGGCTCGGTCATCCTGGTCCGCCGCGGCAAGCGCGAGTGGCGGGTCGTCCGGTTCGCCTGAGCGGCGTCCCGGCCGGCCACCGGTACCCGCCACCGCCTCAGGCGGCGGGTCGGCGGGGCGCGCCGCGGCTCAGGGGGCCGGCGGCCCGGCGAGCAGCCCCTTGATGTAGGCAGCGTGCTCGTCGGCGGTCGCCTTCTGACCGCGGGCACGGGAGAGCACCGTGCGCCCGGCATAGCCGGCGACGAGCATCGAGCGCATCACGTTCACCCGCGACGGGGCGTTGTGCTTGCGCAGGTAGCGCACCATCGACGCGCCCCGCATCTGGAGCATCCAGGTCTTCCCCGCGCCGCTGCCGCCGGCGCCGTGCGGCACCAGCAGGTCGGTGTGCAGCTTCTGGCGCAGGCCGGCCTCGCGGATCGCCCGGCCGAACGCCATGTCCTCGTTGTAGACGTAGAACGTCTCGTCGAAGGCGCCGAGTTCGAGGAACGTCGAGCGGCGCACCGCCATGCACGCGCCCGTCAGCCACTCGGGGTTCATCGGCCGGCCGGGGGTCGGCCGGGCGAACAACGCCGAGGTCGGCGCGAGCTTGTGCGCGCCGAGGACGTGCAGCAGCACCCGGCGCGGCGTCGGCTCCCACCCACCGTTGCCGAGCTCGGGCCTGCCATCGTGGCCCTTCATCGTCGCCGCGCTGGTCACCAGTTCCGGGTCGGCGGCGAGATCGTCGACGAGGACGTCGATGACCTCGACGGTGGGCCGGCTGTCCGGGTTGCCGAGGACGACGATGTCGTAGCGGGACGAGCGGATGCCCATGTTGGCGGCCTTCGCGAAGCCCTTGCCGCCGCCGGAGTCGAGGTAGCGGCTGTTCGGCCGGTCGGCCAGCAGTTCCTCGACGTTGTCGGCGCCCTTGGCGTTGTCGACGACGACCACCGGCATGTCGGCGGGCAGCGTCGCGAACAGCCCCTCGAGCTGATCCCGACTGTGATAGCTGACCAGCACGAGCTCGTACTGCCAGGTGGTTCGCCTGGATCCCTCGACCGTCACAGCGGCACGCTCCTCACTGCGTGGACTCCACGCGGACTCCTGGGGCACCGCCGTGCGGCCGGGCAGCCCCACGGCGGTGAATCTCCGGGGCCGGGGCGGCCCCGGTGGTCTCACCCCGGCGGCCGGCTCAGCTGCCGGCAGCGCTCAGCGCGTCGGACGGCGACGCGGACGGCCCCGACCCGTTGACACCCGACGCC
>NZ_JALKFU020001160.1 GCF_023242965.2 Frankia sp. AgKG'84/4 | reverse complement strand
GTGCCGACCGGCGCGGATGGCCGGCTGACGGGCCCTCGGCTCGCCGCGGCGCTGGTCGAGCTCGCGGCGGGCGGCGCCGAGGTTGCGGACGGCATCTTCGCCGTGGTCGCGACGGCCGGGACGACCCAGTTCGGCATCGTCGACGACCTGCGCGGCATCGCCGACGTGGCCCGCGCGCGCGACCTGTGGGTGCACGCGGACGGCGCCTACGGCCTCGCCGCGCTCGTCGCCCCGTCGGCCCGGCCGCGTTTCGACGGGATCGCCGAGGTCGACTCGTTCATCGTCGACCCGCACAAGTGGCTGTTCGCGCCGTTCGACGCCTGCGCGCTGGTCTACCGCGACCCCGCGCTCGCCCTGGCCGCGCACGGCCCGCAGCAGGCCGGCTATCTCGACGTCCTCGATCCGGCCGCGAACTGGAATCCGTCGGACTACGCCATCGGTCTGTCCCGGCGGGCCCGCGGGCTGCCGTTGTGGTTCTCGCTCGCCACCCATGGCACCCGGGCCTACGCCGACGCGGTCGAGACCACGCTCGCCACCACCCGGTCGGCCGCCGCGCAGATTGCCGTGCGGCCCGAACTGGAGCTGGTGCGGCCACCTGAGCTTTCCGTCGTCGTATTCCGCCGCCTCGGCTGGACGGACACGGACTACCACCGCTGGAGCGATGCGCTGCTGCGTGCCGAATTCGCCTTCGTGCCGCCCACCCGGCATGACGGGGAGACCGTTGCCCGTTTCGCCGTCGTCAATCCGCGCACCACCCCCGACGACATCGAGGCGATCCTCGCCACGATGCTGTGAGGGCCGGGAGAACGCTGTGCGGGCCGGGAGAACGCTGTGCGGGCCGGGAGAACGCTGTGCGGGCCGGGAGAACGCTGTGCGGGCCGGCGCGGATGCGCGGCGTCCCGAAGCGAGTCCGGACCACCCGAGACGTCAGTGGCTCAGGTGGGTACCGGACGGTCAGGTGCGGCGACGCACCCGGCAGGCTTTCAGTTTCCGACGGTGATTCGACGGTTCTTGTTGCGCGGGTTCTCGACCTCGTCGATGACGGCGATCGCGAAGTCCTCGTGGGAGATACCGATCTGGCCCTTGGCGTCGACCACGGGCCGGTCGGTGCCGGTGCGGTAGGCGCCGCGGCGCTGGCCGCCACCGAGGTTGCGTGGCGGCGGGGCGATGGCCGTCCAGCGCACGTTGCGGGCGCCGCGGTACACGTCGAGGGCGTCCGCCTGGTCGAGCGCGTCCTTGCGCTCCGCAGCGGGGAAGTCCGCGCCGTCGGCGAGCCGCTGGCCGTTCTCGTCCTCCAGCGTGCCGCCACTGGAAATGTGGACGATCAGAGGCGGCTGGTCGCCGAGGCGGGGGAGGACGTCGACGAGGTTGCGGGCCGCGTTCGCGTGCACCGGGCGGTCAACGCCACCCACGGCGACGATGACGGCTTCCGCGTCCTGGGCCAGCCGCTCGACCGAGTCACGCTTGGTGACGTCGCCCTCGACGCCGTTCGCTTTGCGCGGCAGCTTCTTCACCCGGGCCTGCTCCGGCTCGACCGCGGTGACCTCGTGTCCACGCCGGACTGCTTCGTCGGTGATGCGGCGCCCAATCTGACCAGCGGCACCAAAAATGACGATCCTCGCCATGCCATTGCCTCCGACTCCCCGGTCACGATGACCGACGGCTAGACGTGCAACTGATGGATGAGATGCGGCGGCGCGATGGTTCCGGTGCGTCGTTGCGCCGGAACCATCGGCCAGCGAACGAATTACCGTTCGCGTTGACTATTTCACGCTCCGCAGTCACCGCAAGTTGACGTCGTGAGTGATGGCATCGGGCGCCTTTGGCTGACCGCCACGGCTCCTCGACCCGGCTGCCCGCCCGAATCGTCCGTGCGCAGGGACCGATCGAGTGATCGTTGAGGATCCGCTGATTGGTCATGAAGCCGCTGCGCGCGGACGTGGCGCTCGCAGCGCAGCCGAGACCAGAAGTGGGGGCGGTACAACTGCGTCGGCCCGACGGGGAGTGACCGTCGGGCCGGGCGAAATGGCTGATCAAGGGCGGTGGAGGTGGGATTTGAACCCACGGAGGGGTTGCCCCCTCACACGCTTTCGAGGCGTGCGCCCTCGGCCACTAGGCGACTCCACCGTAGGCGAGCTTACCGGACGGCTGCGGTGTCCGGTTCGCCGGGCCCGGTGCGAGTTCGGCGGCGGGCGGCGAAGAACACGGCGAGCAGCTCGCCGCACTCCTCGGCGCGGACGCCGGCGATGACCTCGGGGCGGTGGTTGAGCCGCCGGTCGCGCACGACGTCCCACAGGGAGCCGACCGCGCCGGCCTTGTCGTCGACCGCGCCGTAGACGACCCGGGCGACCCGGGCGAGGACGAGTGCGCCCGCGCACATCGTGCACGGTTCGAGGGTGACGACCAGGGTGGCGCCGGCGAGGCGCCACGAGCCGGCAGCCTGGGCCGCCGCCCGCAGGGCGATGGCAGTCCGGATCTCCTCGGCGTCCTTGGCACTGGCGGCGAACGACCTGGGTCGGCGGCCGGCAAGAAGATCGTCGATGAACCTGCGTGCTCCGCGTCCCATCAGACCTCCCACCGGCGCGTGACCTCGGCCGCCCGGCGCAGCGCCCGGTGCTGGAGGACCTTGGCGTTCGCGACGGTCACCCCCAGCTCGGCGGCGGCCTCCCGCAGCGAACAGGATTCCAGGAACCGTAGCCGCAGGATGCGCTGGTAGCGCGGGGACAGCTCGGCCAGAATCGCCTCGGCCCTGGCGGGCGCGTCGGCGCCGCCGCCCGGCCAGGCCCCGCCGGCGGCCGCC
>NZ_JALKFU020001159.1 GCF_023242965.2 Frankia sp. AgKG'84/4 | reverse complement strand
GGCCGGCCTCGTCGTCGGCGACCGGTGGGGTCGGGTCGTCGTCGGTGTCCGCGGCCGTGACCGCGCCGAACACCCCGTCGAGGTGCACTCCGCGCGCGGCCGGTAGCCCGCGGGCCGACGCAGCCAGCATCGCGGTCAGCGCCGCGCGCCGCACGTCGGCACCGTCCAGTCGGGCGAGCCCGCAGACAGTCATCGGCGCCTCCGTCTCTGTGCCCCGCTCGCCGTGCCCGGCACGCGGCAGACAGACGCGTCGAGGGCGGCCGAGGGAGACCTCCAGCGCCGGAACGTAACAGCTGCACGACCCCGCGACCCCGCCGTCACGCGGAATCAACCAGACAGGCCGTGAACGATCCGTCTGCGGAGCTTCGACGCGCGGGCGGCCCTCGCGGTCAACGGGTCAGTTGATGGTCATCTGACGCCCGCGCCCGATCGCGCGCCTTCCCGCTTCATCGCCCGGGCGGCGATGACGGGATGCGCCGGACAGTCGACGAGATGGTCGTCGAAACCCACCACCGTCGGCCAGCTCTGATGGCACGATCGGCAATGGGTCGTGGCCGGATCGGTCCACCGCTCGTCACAGCCGGAACAGCTCGCCGTAACGGGCAGATGCACTCCGGCCGCGGGTTGACGGCGGCGCGATACCTGGATGGGCAACGACGCCTGCCGGCTGGCCTGGTCTGCATCAGGGTGGAGGGTCACGGAGATCGCGCGGGGACGCCGGGTCGAGGAGACGGCGGCCGGGATCGCGCGAGGGGATGTCGACCGACGGGGAGGCACCCGGTCATCCTGTCGCAGACCTGCACAAGCGTCACGCAACCGGCTGTCGAGTCTTCGGGGTGATTGTCCAGCGCCGATGCCCCAGGGGGTGGTCGAGTCGGGGCCATTTCACCCAGTCCGGGCATCTTGCGCAACCTTTCTTGCTGGCAGTGCAAGCCCTCCGTGGCGCACATCATGGAACACTGCCGACACAACGAACGAACACGCGAACTCCTGTCGGCGAATGACAGAACGACCCGAGCCTGCCGGGCTGGCTACGGTCACCCGTATGACGGGTTCCGCCGCCGAAAGCCGCTCGCTCGCAACGCCGAACGGGGATACCCGGACGGGCGTGGGTCCGCTGTTGCGGCAGTGGCGTCAACGACGCCGGCTTAGTCAGCTTGAGCTAGCCCTTCGGGCGGACAGCTCCGCCCGCCACCTGAGTTTCGTCGAGACCGGAAGGTCGATGCCCAGCCGGGCGATGGTGCTTCGGCTCGCCGAACACCTCGACGTCCCCGTCCGGGACCGCAACACGCTGCTGGTCGCCGCGGGCTACGCACCCGCCTATCCGGAGACCCCCCTGGATGACCCGGCGATGGCCACCGTGCGCGGCGGGCTCGTCCGGCTGCTCGACGCCTGCGAGCCGAACCCCGCGCTGGTGCTCGACGGGCAGTTCGACGTGCTGATGACCAACGAGCCGGTGCTCGCGCTCCTCGACGGCGTCGCGCCGGAACTGCTCCGGCCACCGATCAACGTGATGCGCCTCGCGCTGCACCCGCTCGGCCTGGCCCCACGCATCGTGAATCTGGCGGAATGGCGGGCCCACCTGCTGGAGCGGATGCACCGGAACATGATCCCGCGCGGATCGTCCGCACTGCGTGCGCTCTACGAGGAGGTCGCCGCCTATTCGGTCCCGGACTCCGCCCGCGCCGACGATCCGACCACGGAACTCTCACCCGCGCAGGCGCCGAGCGCGCTGGCGCTGCCCCTGCACATCCTTGTCCACGGCCAGCTGCTGTCGTTCGTCTCCACGATGACGACGTTCAACACGCCGATGGACGTGACCGTCTCGGAGCTGGCGATCGAGATGTTCCTGCCCGCCGACCCGCGGACCGCCGCCGCCCTCACCCATCTCGGCCAGCCGGACGCCGTGCAGGCCGGCTGATGAGGCCGAAGGCCCCGGCGGAGCGGAGGGCGTGGGATTCGAACCCACGAGAAGGATCACTCCCTCTAACAGTTTTCAAGACTGTCGCCATCGGCCACTAGGCGAGCCCTCCCGACCAGCGGGGACACTGCCGGGCGTGGTCCGGTCCCACCGGATTGCGCCCGCCCGCGTGCCCACCGGGTGTGGTTCCAGGATGTCACACCCGCGTCGCGGACATACATCATGTCACCCGCCCGCGCCGGTGCCGCCCTGCGCGCGCCGCGTGGCTGACTCAGCCCGGTCTCGCACCAACGTTGGAGACCACAGGTGGGACGGTGTGGGCGGCGGCCGGCCGGGGCATTGCGCCTGGGTGAGCAGACATACCCAGGTCGAGGACCCGGAGCAGGCCGGCAAGGAGGCGCCTGCGAACCGGACCCGGCCGGACCTCGACGACGCGACGGTCGAAGCGGTCGGCCGGCTCAGCGAGGCGCTGGAGTGGGTCGAACGGGCCCGGGGTGCGCTCTACGAGTTCCACCAGCTCTGCGGCCACGCGGATCTCACCCTCGGCGCGGCGATCAGCCAGCTGGAGGAGGCGGGGCACCCTCGGACGGCGGCGCTGGTCCGCGGGCGGCTGCATGGCCGCAACGTCCTCGACGGCCGGTGGACCTTCCAGATCGTCGAGGAGTACGACGATCTCTACTACCACTCCTTCGTCGACGTCGACGAGGAGGTTCGCCGCCGGCTGAACGGCGGCGAACGCCACGTGCACGAGGCCCGGATGAAGGCGCGGGAACGGGCCAGGGCCGGGCGCGACCTGTGGGGTCCGGGCGCCTGATCGGACTGGTCCGGCGGCCTGGCCGCCGTACCGGGCCCGGCCGTCGGCGCCGCAAGGGCTCGTGC
>NZ_JALKFU020001158.1 GCF_023242965.2 Frankia sp. AgKG'84/4 | reverse complement strand
CACACCCGGGTGATCAACACCGACATCAGGCATTCGACGAGCAGTGACACGTCCACGTCCGGGTCGATCTCGCCGCGGGGGGGGGCGCGGGGGGGGCGCGGCGGGGCGGCGGGGGGCCGCGGGGGGCGGCGCGGCCCCCGGCCGGAGCCCGCGCCGGGCCCTGTTTCCAGGTCGGCTCCCTGGTGGCTCCTTGGTGGTCCCGCCGGGTAGCCCTCGGCGCGTCGCTGTGCGACCGTGAAGCGCGGCCGCCATGGCAATGTGGCCCATCTCCCATCATCGGTGTTCCGCGCGGGAGCCCCAGGCTTCCGCGTGATGATCGCGTCCCGGTGCCGCGGCGCGCGTTTCGGTCCCACCTGCGGACACGGGGGCCCCGATCTGGGGGAGCCATTCCTTTTTGTCCGATGTGTCTAGCCGTGTCCGCTGGACTACAGACACGCCGGCTTAGATCATTGAAGGAACAGCGCGTCCCTCCTACGGTCGGGAGAGCCCGGACCCCGGAGCTAGCGTCCGCCCGAGTTCGTGGCGGACGCGTCAGCAGATGTAATGCTCCGGCTCTGACCTTGCCGGAGAGCCGGCCGCCGCGAGGCCCGTGAGACTCGTGACGGTGGCCGGCGCCAGGCCACGGGGTTGGTCGCGCTCGCCCGGCAGCAGACCGGGCGATGATCCGCGGCGCAGCCAGCGGCGTCCCCGCCGAGACGGGACGCCGCAGCGGTGGAACTGACTCGATCGGTCCGGTTCGTGCGTGGTGGGGGTATCGCGACAGCGGCCGTCGGGACGGACCCGGATCGATCCGGAGGATGGGGCTGTGACATGGCGGCGAAGTGCGTACGACGATGATCGAACAGGGTCACCTCTTCCCCGACGAGATCCCCGAGCCTCCCGGGGACGACGTCGGGTATCGCGGGCCGACCGCCTGCGCCGCCGCGGGGATCACCTATCGCCAGCTCGACTACTGGGCGCGGACGGGGCTGGTCGTGCCCAGCGTCCGTGGGGCGTCGGGATCCGGCAGCCAGCGCCTGTACTCGTTCCGGGACGTTCTCGTCCTGCGGGTCGTCCGCAAGCTGCTGGAGGCGGGGGTGTCGCTGCAGAACATCCGAGTCGCCGTGGAGCACCTGCGGACCCGGGGAGTGGACGACCTGGCGCACCTCACGCTGATCAGTGACGGCTCGACCGTGTACGAGTGCACCTCCGACGACCAGGTGATCGATCTGGTCCGCGGTGGCCAGGGCGTGTTCGCCATCGCCGTCGGCCGCGCCCTGCGGGACATGCGCGGGCAGCTCGCCGAGCTGCCCAGCGAGCGGCCGGGCGAACCGCCCGCGACCCACCCCGGCGACGAACTGGCCACCCGCCGCACCCGCCGCAGCACCGCCTGAGCGGGCGGGTGGCGCGACGCCTCAGGTGCGCCCCTCGCTCTCCTGGGCGTTGCCCAGGGTTGGTTCGTACTCGAGCCACTGCGCCCGCAGCACGGGCCAGCCATCGGCCCGCAGCAGGTCAACGACGGCCGGATCGTCGTCGACGACCACCGCGACCTGCCGGCCCGCGCCGAGTTCGCGCAGTTGCGCCCGTTTGAACACCCGCGCCGGGCGCCGGTCGTCGTCCGGGCGCATCCGTAGCTCGCCCCGGGGCAGCTCCTGTTCGCGCAGCCAGCGTGCGGTCGCCTCGCGGGAACGCTCCGGCCGGCCGGTCAGCCAGACCACCTCGTGGTCGCGGGCCAGCCGCCGCACCAGCTCCACGCCCTCGGCGAGCGGTGGGTCCGCCGGGGCGGCGGCGAAGAACGCGTCCCAGTCCCCGGGCCAGGAACGCAGGTATTGGAGCCGATGCCGGACGTCGGCCACCACCCCGTCCACGTCGATGACCGCCAGCGGTCGCTGCGCCGGGATCGCCCCGCCCCGCCCGGGCGGGCCGGTGCCCGTCGCCGCGCTGCCCGTCGCGTCAGCCGCGTCCGTCACGAGATCGCCTCCCCGTGTGGGCTTACGCCCCGCTGTCCCCTCGTCGTCCCGACCCTGGCATCTTCTGCCGAATGGTGCTGGTCCGCGGCACCGGCCCGCAGAGACGTGATTGATGTGCGGGCCGCGGTCCCCAAGGTCATGCGCCGGCCAAACCCAGTTGACCCCTCGACATCCTGTCGGTTCGTTCACATCTGGGCAGCGGTGCTCTCACCATGGGCGATGACGCCACCCCCGGCTGCCCGAACGGGCGTGCCGCCCCGACCGGTCGGCGCGTTCTGGGATGTTTGCTACCGCGGACGTGTCATGGTCGTCTGTGTGCCGTGAGATCCGGGTTGCCTGGCAGATCCGGGTTGCCTGGCAGATCCGGGTTGGCTGGCAGATCCGGGAGGCATGGCAGATCCGGGAGGCATGGGAGATCCGGGAGGGCCCGGGGGATTCGGGGCACCCGTGAGTCCTCGTTGAGGCGTGGTCGCTCGTGGGCACGTGCCCGCGCGGCGCGGGGTGGGACGCGAGGACGAAGGTCGTCGACTGGTACGAAGGTCACGTGCCGGTGGTGGCCCACGCGCGAGCGGGGCAGCCCGTCGGCGCGGCCGACGGCGGGCATCCGCCGTGGGCGGGCCGGGGGAGGGGAGGTTCGGAGGATGGCGGCTACGCGGCGGGCACGCACGCTGGTGACCGGGATCCAGTCGTCGCTGGGCGCCGCCCTGGCGCTGGCCGATCGGTTGGACGAACAGGCGGACGAGCTCGAGCGCGGCGGCGCGGCGGCGGACGGCGGGGGCGGGGCGGGGGCGCACTGCGGCCCCCTTACGACTCACAACCATCGCATCACCGAACCACCTCACCCCTAAAATC
>NZ_JALKFU020001157.1 GCF_023242965.2 Frankia sp. AgKG'84/4 | reverse complement strand
CGGGTGCGCCGACGTGGGCTGCTCGCCGCCGCCGAGGGGGCCCGGCGGACCTGGCTGCCGCTGCTGGCCTGCGCCGGAAGACCCGGCCGCCTGGTGCTCGCCGCCGCCGCGCTGCCGCTGGTTGGCGACTGGTGGACGCAGCGCCCCGATGTGGGCCTGCTGCCCTACGTGGCGCTGCGCGTCGCCGACGACGCCGCCTACTGCGCCGGGTTGTGGGCCGGCTGTCTGGTCGGCGGTACGGCCCAGCCGTTGCTGCCGTCCTTGCCGCCCGTCGCGTCCGTCGCGGCCATCCGGTCCGTGGCGCCACTGCGCCACCGCCGACGTGGGCGCCGGCCGGCGCCGGCCGGGTGATCGACGTGCCCGCGCCGCCCAGCCCCGCGCGATTACCCTTTACCCGTGACCTACCTCGACCATGCAGCGACGACGCCGATGCGACCGGAGGCGCTCGCCGCGTACACCGCGGTGCTCGCCGATACCGGCAACGCGTCGTCGCTGCATGCCAGCGGACGCCGGGCCCGGCGGATCGTCGAGGAGTCCCGTGAGGCGCTGGCCGAGATGCTGCGTGCCCGCCCGTCCGACGTGGTGTTCACCGGCGGTGGCACGGAGAGCGACAACCTCGCGCTGAAAGGCCTCTACTGGGCGCGCCGCGGCGCCGACCCGGCGCGGCGCCGGGTGCTGGTCAGCGCGGTCGAGCATCGTGCCGTGCTCGACACGGTGCGCTGGCTGGGCGACGCGCAGGGCGCCGAGGTCGAGCTGCTCGACGTCGACGCCGCCGGCATGGTGCATCCCGAGACGCTCGCCGCCGCGATTGCCCGTGACCCGCGGTCCGTCGCCGTGGTGTCGGTGATGTGGGCGAACAGCGAGGTCGGCACGATCCAGCCGGTGGCCGAACTCGCGGCCCTCGCGCACCGGCACGGGCTGCCGTTCCACACCGACGCGGTACAGGCCTTCGGGCAGATCCCGGTCGAGGTCGGCGGGGACGGCCCGGACGCCGTGACGATCTCGGCGCACAAGATCGGCGGCCCGGTCGGTGTCGGCGCGCTCGTCGTGCGCCGCGGTCTCGTGCTCGAACCGATCACCCACGGCGGCGGCCAGGAGCGTGACATCCGATCGGGCACGTTGAACACCGCCGGCGTGGCGGCCTTCGCGGCCGCGGCGACGGCCGTGCGCGCGCAGGCGCCGACGGAGCGCACCCGGCTGGCCGGGCTGCGCGACGATCTGGTCAACCGGATCCGCGAACGGGTGCCGGGCGCGGTGCTCAACGGACCGCCGCTGGTCGCGCGGCCCGGCGAGCCCCCCCGGCTGCCCGGCAACGCCCACCTGAGCTTCCCAGGCTGCGAGGGCGACTCCCTGCTGATGCTGCTCGACGCGCGCGGCATCGAATGTTCGACGGGATCGGCCTGCTCGGCGGGAGTAGCCCGGCCCTCGCATGTGTTGCTCGCCATGGGAGCGGGAGCGGAACACGCCCGCGCGTCGCTGCGGTTCTCCCTCGGCCACACGTCGACGGCGGCGGACATCGACGCGGTCGTCGCGGCGATCGGCCCGGTGGTCGAGCGGGCGAGCCGGGCCGGCGCGCTCGCGGCGGTCACCGGAGTCTGACCATCGCCGCCACTGATCATCGCGGCCGCTGACCATCGCGGCCACTGACCATCGCGGCCACTGATCATCGCGGCCACTGTCGCGCAGGGGCCCAACGCCCCGCTGAGGGGAACGAGGAGAGGACGGTCCGATGCGGGTGCTGGCCGCGATGTCCGGCGGGGTCGACTCCGCCGTCGCCGCCGCGCGGGCGGTGGACGCCGGGCACGATGTCACCGGGGTGCACCTGGCGCTGTCCCGATCGCCGGAGTCGGACCGGTCCGGCGCGCGCGGCTGCTGCACGCTGGAGGACGCCCGCGACGCGCGGCGTGCCGCCGATGTGCTCGGCATCCCGTTCTACGTCTGGGATCTCGCCGAGCGGTTCGAGACCGACGTCATCGACGAGTTCGTCGAGTCGTACGCGGCGGGGCGCACCCCCAACCCGTGCGTGCGCTGCAACGAGCGGATCAAGTTCGCCGCCGTCCTCGACCGGGCCCTCGCCCTCGGGTTCGACGCGGTCGTCACCGGGCATCACGCCCGCCTCGAGGCGGATGGCACGCTGCGCCGCAGCGTCGACCCGGACAAGGACCAGTCCTACGTGCTCGGCACGCTGCGGCCCGCCCAGCTTGCCGCCGCCCGATTCCCGCTCGGGGACTCGACGAAGGCACAGGTGCGCCGCGAGGCGGCCGAGCGCGGCCTCGCCGTCGCCGACAAGCCGGACAGCCACGACATCTGCTTCATCCCGGACGGTGACACCGGCGGCTGGCTGCGCGATCGGCTCGGCTCCCGGCCCGGTGCCATCGTGGACGCCGGCACCGGCGAGACCCTCGGCGAGCACGACGGCGCGTTCGCGTTCACCGTCGGCCAGCGCCGCGGCCTCGGCCTGGGCCGTCCGGCGCCCGACGGGCGCCCCCGCTACGTGCTCGACATCTCCCCGGTCACCTCGACGGTGACCGTCGGCCCCGCCGAGGCGCTCGACATCCACCTGCTGGTCGCCGACCGGACGGCCTGGCCGCACGAGGGCGAGCTGGACTGTCAGGCCCAGGTCCGGGCGCACGGCGCAGTCGTGCCCGCTCGGGCCGCGGCGCGCGGCGACGACCTCGTGGTCACGCTGGCCGCCCCCGTGCGGGGCACCGCGCCGGGGCAGGCGATCGTGCTCTACGACGGCGACCGGGTGCTCGGCGGCGGGCACATCCGCGCCACCAGCGGCTGAACGGCTGACCGCCCGCGTC
>NZ_JALKFU020001156.1 GCF_023242965.2 Frankia sp. AgKG'84/4 | reverse complement strand
GCGTCGTTCACCGCGGCGCTGGAGCGCGTCGCCGCCGCGGCCGCGCGGGTGGATGCCCGCCCGCTCGCCGACGTGGACGAGATCGCCGTGATGTGCGACAAGCGGCGCTGCCACGCCCGCCTGCGTGCGGCGGGTGTCGCCGTCCCCGAGGCCCTGGGGCCCGTGGGCGACTACGCCGAGCTGCGCGCGCGGATGGCGGCCGCGGGCCTGCACCAGGTGTTCGTCAAACCGGCGCACGGCTCGTCCGCCAGCGGCGTCGTGGCGCTGCGGGTCGCACCTGGCGGGCGGGTCAGGGCCGTCACCTCCGCCGCGCCCGCCGCCGCGGGGTACGCCAACGCGCTGCGGGTCCGCACCTACGAACGGGAGGCCGAGGTGGCCCGGCTGATCGACCTGCTGGCGCCGGACGGGCTGCACGTCGAACGCTGGCTGCCCAAGGCCTCGCTCGACGACCGCGGCCTGGACCTGCGGGTCGTCGTGATCGGGGGGGAGCCGACGCACGTGGTCGCGCGGACCAGCCGTTCCCCGCTGACGAACCTGCACCTCGGCGGCCTGCGCGGCAGCGTGCCGGCCGTGCGCGACGCGCTTGGCCCGGCTGGTTGGGAGCGGGCGCTGGACGTGTGCGCGCGGGCCGCCGCCTGCTTCCCCGCCAGTCTGATGGTCGGCGTCGACCTGCTCGTCGAGGTCGGCTGGCGCCGCGTCGCGGTCGGCGAGGTCAACGCCTTCGGCGACCTGCTGCCCGGGATCACCGGGCTGCCCGGCACCTGGGCCGAAGGCCTGGGCACCCACGCGGCCCAGGTCCGCGCGGCGCTTCGGGCACCGCTGGCCGGAGCCGTGCGATGAGCCGGGACATGCACGGCATCGTCGGCAGCCACGACCTGCTGTTGATCACGCTCGACACGCTGCGCTACGACGTCGCCGCCGAACTCGCCGCCGCCGGGCAGACACCCACCCTGCGCGCCCTGCTGCCCGGCGGCCGCTGGGAACGCCGCCACACTCCGGGCAGCTTCACCTACGCGGCGCACACCGCCATGCTCGCCGGTTTCCTGCCGACCCCGGCCGGTCCGGGTCCGCATCCGCGCCTGTTCGCCGCCGCGTTTCCCGGCAGCGCCACCACCGCCCCCGCCACCTGGACGTTCGACGCCCCCGACCTGCCGTCGGGTCTCGCGGCCGCCGGCTACCACACGGTGTGCGTCGGCGGCGTCGGCTTCTTCAACAAGCTCTCGCCGCTGGGCTCCACGCTGCCCGCACTGTTCGCCGAGAGCCACTGGGAGCCGCGCTTCGGCGTCACCGACCCGGACTCGCTCACCCACCAGATCGACCGGGTCGGCGAGGTGATCGCCCGCCTGCCCGTCCGGCGGCGGCTGTTCCTGCTGCTCAACGTCGCCGCCCTGCACCAGCCGAACTGGTTCTACCTCGCCGGCGCCACCCCCGCGCACGGCGACACCCGCGACTCCCACGCCGCGGCGCTGCGCCACATAGACGGGCAGCTCGGCCGGCTGTTCGCGCTGATGCGCCGGCCCTGTTTCGTGATCGTCTGCTCGGACCACGGCAGCGCCTACGGCGAGGACGGCCACACCGGCCACCGCCTCGGCCACGAGGTCGTCTGGACCGTCCCCTATAGCGAGTTCGTGCTCTCATGACCGACAGCCCGTACCAGGACTACCTCTACGCCTACCCGCACAAGACGGCCTACCGCCCGCTGTCCCCGCGACCGCGGCTGCGTGAGGTGTGGGCGGGGGAGGACCGCCGCGCGCTCTCCCTCTACCTGCATGTTCCGTTCTGCGAGATGCGCTGCGGCTTCTGCAACCTGTTCACCCGCACCGGCGCCGCCGCGGACCTCACCGGCCGCTACCTCGACGCCCTGGACCGCCAGGCCACCGCCGTCGCCGCCGCCCTCGCCCCGCACCTCGACTGGGATCTGCTCGACGTTCTCACCGAGGCGCCGGGCGCGGCGAGCCTGGAGCGGGTCGACGTCGTCCAGCCGGTGCTGTTCGCGGTCCTCGTCGCCCTCGCCCGGCTCTGGCAGCACCACGGCGTCGCGCCGAAGGCCGTCGTCGGCCACAGCCAGGGGGAGATCGCCGCCGCGCACATCGCCGGCGCGCTCACCCTCGACGATGCCGCCCGGATCGTCGCCCTGCGCAGCCTGGCGCTGACAACCATCGCGGCGCCGGGCGCGATGGCGTCGATCAACCTGCCCGCCGAGCAGCTCGAGGGACTGCTGACCCCGGGACTGTCCGTCGCCGCGGTCAACAGCCCGGCGACCACCATCGTCGCCGGCGACGAGGCCGAGCTGACCGCACTGCTGGCGGCGGTGCGCGAGCGCGATGTCCGTACCCGGCTGCTGCCCGTCACCTACGCCTCGCACTCCCCGCACGTCGAGGCGATCCGCGACGAGCTGCTCGCCGCGCTCGCACCCGTCCGGCCGCAACCGGCGAGCATCCCGATCCTCTCGACCGTCACCGCCGACTGGATCGACCCGACCACCCTCACCGCCGACTACTGGTACGCCAACCTGCGCCAACCCGTCCTGTTCGAACCCGCCACCCGCGCCCTGCTCACCGCCGGCCACGACCTGTTCATCGAAATCAGCCCGCATCCCGGTCTCACCACCGCGCTCACCGAGACCCTCGACACCGCCACCGGCCTGTCCGGTCCCGTCGCCATCGCGGAGACGCTGCGCCGCGACGTGGGCGGCCCGGCGAAGTTCCACGCGGCACTCGCCGAAGCCTGGGTGCGCGGCGCGCCGGTCGACTGGCGAGTCGCCCTCGACACCCGCCAGTCGGCCGCACCGGCGGCGCGGGCCGTGGGTG
>NZ_JALKFU020001155.1 GCF_023242965.2 Frankia sp. AgKG'84/4 | reverse complement strand
CGCCCGCATCGTCCGCGCCGGCGGCCAGGCGCGCGCGGTGCGCGCCGACCTTGGCGTCCCGGCGGACGTCGACGACCTGTTCGCCGCGGCGGCCGACGCGTTCGGCCCCCTCGACATTCTCGTCAACAATGCGGGCGTGGTGCTGTCCGGGGCGACCGGGGAGGTCACCCTGGCGCAGATCGACCGGGTGCTGGCCGTGAACGTCCGCGGCAGTTTCCTCGCCATGCGGCACGCCGCCCGCTGCCTGCGCGACGGCGGCCGGGTCGTGAACATCTCGACCGGCTACACCCGCAACCCGAACCCGCTGGTCGGGGTGTACACCGGGTCGAAGACGGCGGTCGAGGAGATCGGCCGGTCGATGGCCAAGGAGCTCGGCCATCGCGGCATCACCGTGAACGCGGTCCTACCCGGCCTGGTCGAGACCGACGGCGTCACCGACACCGACCGGGCGCGGTTCGCCGAGGTCGCCGCGATGACCCCGGCGGGGCGCAACGGCCAACCGGACGACATCGCCGACGTCGTCGCGTTCCTGGTCAGCGACGCGGCCCGCTGGGTCACCGGGCAGACCATCGCCGCCACCGGCGGCCTGTCCTTCTGAGCGCGCCCACCCGCACGCCCGCTCTGCGATCATGACCGGATGGACGCCACGTCGCCGCCGGTGCTGATGGGACTGGCGGCGGTGCTCGCGCGGGCCGAGGTGCTGCTGCGCCCGCCGGGCCGGCGGCTGCTCGGGATCGCAGGGCCGCCGGGGGCGGGCAAGAGCACCCTCGCGGACCGCCTCGTCGGCGAACTGGCGGCGCGGCACGGCAGTCGGCCACCGCTCGTCGCCCAGGCGCCGATGGACGGGTTCCACCTGCCGAACGCCGAACTGCGCCGCCGCGGGCTCGCCGGCCGCAAGGGCGCGCCCGACACCTTCGACGCCGCCGGCTACGCCGCCCTGCTCGCCAGCCTGCGTGCCCGCGGACCGGCAGGCCGCGTGTTCGAGGGCCTGGCCGCGCCGTCGTTCAGCCGCCGGACCGATGAACCCGTGCCAGGCGCGCACCGGATACCGCCGACCGTCCGGCTGGTGGTCTGCGAGGGGAACTACCTGCTGTTCGACTCCGGCGCCTGGGCGCAGCTGCGACCGCTTCTGGACGAGACGTGGTTTCTCCGGGTGGACGAGGAGATCGCCCGCGCGCGTCTGATCGACCGTCACCACCGCGGCGGCAGATCACCATCGGCGGCCCGGGAATGGGTGGAGAACAACGACCTGAGGAATCTCCGGCTGATCACGGCGACCGCCGCCCGAGCCGACTACCGGGTCGAGCTGCCCGCCGGTGAACTCGACTGAGCCTGCTGCGCCCCTCGATCGCCGTCGAGGGGTTCTTGCAGCCAGGCCCGGGTGCCGAAGCTCTCCACGGACCGGGCCGCGACCCGCGCCGCCGCCGTCAGCGCCGAGACCATGGCCGCCGTGCCGAGGGTCGACGCACCGGCCAGCGACCAGGCGAAGGCGCCGTGCAGGACGTCCCCGGCGCCGAGGGTGTCGACGGCGTGGACCGCGGGTGGCCGGACCAGCCCGCCGCCGTGGGTGTCGGCCCAGCGGATCGGCGCGGCCCCGTCGGTCACCGCGGCGAACGACGGCCCCTGGTCGAGCAGGTAGCGCAGGACGTCCGGTACGCCGGCGCCCGCGCCCAGACCCGGCGGTCGGAAGGCGGAGCCGCACACCGCCGCGTCCACCTCGGCGAGCAACCGGTCGGTGCCGGGTTTCCACGAGCCGCCGTCGAACACCACTGCCGGCCCGCCCGCCGCGCCGCCACCACCGGCGGCCGGCCCAGGGAGGTGGCCGCGGATCGCCCGCAGGACCTCGAGAGCCGCGTCGACCTGATGCCCATCGACGAGCACGACGTCCACCGCGCCGACGTCCACCGCGCCGACGTCCACCGCGCCGACGTTCCCTCCGACGGCTCTCAGCGCGGCGGCCGTAGCGCCGGGAGCCGGTCCGGGCAGCGCTCCGTGGGCGGACACCACCGCCCGCTGGCCGCCTGGCGAGCTGATCATGGTCGCGGACACGGGTAGGACGACCTCGCCGGGTCGCAGGTCGAGACTGCGAACCCCGACGACGGCGAGGTCGGCGCGCGCCGCCTGCGCGAGCGGCCCCGCGCCCACCGCGCTGAGCAGCACCGCCCGTCCCCCGAGACGCGCGAACGCGACGGCCGCACCCGTCGCCGGGCCGCCTGCCGCGGTGACGAACTCGGCCGCGACGATCTTCTCGTCAGCCAACGGGGGCCGCTCGACGCGATAGATCGTGTCGAGTGTCGTGAGCCCGACGAACAACCCCGTCGGCCCGCTGCCGGGCATCGCCCACCTCCGCCCGCGCGGTCGTACGCGCCGCGTCGTCAGGGGCGACTGTACCGGCCGCATTCCGTACGGAAAAGATCTGGACTGTGGCTATTGATGCGCTCAGACGTCGAGGTGCCACCCGGCCGGACGGGGGTTGATATGCTTTTATAGCCGCATTCGGAAACATCGTCGCGGAAACATCCCTGTCTTTTACGGTTGCTTGTTTGTCGAGGGTGTAAAAGGTAGAAGTCATTTGTTTCCGCGCTCTTCTGTTTAATAGTCGTCCTAGTTAGACAGGCGGCGTGGGAGATACCGGGGGGCGCCGTCGCGGCGCGAGGGTCGCGTTGCTGGTCGTCGCCGGCGCCGCGGGCGGCATGCTCTACTGGCCGGCCACCGGCGCCGCGGGCACGGTGGTAGCCGCGCCGACCGCAGCCGGCAACGCGGCGATCAGCCCGGCGGCGGCGCGACGGATCGCCGAGGCCGCGGCTGTGGAC
>NZ_JALKFU020001154.1 GCF_023242965.2 Frankia sp. AgKG'84/4 | reverse complement strand
CCCAGGGTGCCCGCGGCGCGGGTCAACGCGCCGGTGGCGGTGACGACCGGCCGGCCAAGGCGCAGCGCGGCGGCGATCGCCACCACCGCGGAGACCACGACGACGATGAGCACGACCCGCAGGTCGTGCGCCGAGAGGAACATGGCGTGGGCGGTCCCGACGACGCCGGCCGCGACCGCGAGGATCGGGACGACGCACAGCACCCCCGCCGTGGTCCACAGCGGCTGGGCGCGCAGCAGGCGCAGCAGCGGCACACCGGTCAGCGCGGCCGCCGCGGAACAGGCCAGCGCGATGGCGATGACCTGCAGGGTGCCGCTCACGCCGGCGGGTCGTACCGGTAGCCGACGCCCCACACGGTGACGAACAGCCGCGGTGCGGTCGGGTCGTCTTCGATCTTCTCCCGCAGGCGGCGGATGTGGACGGTGACGGTCGACTGGTCGCCGTACGTCCAGCCCCAGACCTGTTCGAGCAGCGCGGCCCGGGTCAGCGCCTGGCCGGGATGGCGCAGCAGGTGGACGAGCAGATCGAACTCGCGGACGGTGAGGGCGAGCGCGGCGCCGTCGCGGGTTGCGGTGCGGGCGTCCGCGTCGACGACGAGCGGGCCGGCGTGCAGGACCCCGGAGCCGGCCGGCGACTGTTCGCCGGCGCGGCGCAGCACCGACCGCACCCGCAGGGTCAGCTCGCGGGGCGAGAACGGCTTGGTGACGTAGTCGTCCGCGCCGCATTCGAGCCCAGCGATGCGGTCGGTCTCCTCACCGCGCGCCGACAGCATGATCACTGGGACGGAGGTTCGTTCCCGCAGACGGCGGCAGACCTCGATGCCGTCGAGCCCGGGGAGCATGAGGTCGAGGACCACGAGGTCGGGGGCGACGGCCTCGGCCGCGCGCAGCGCGGCGGGGCCGTCCGCGGCGCGGTCGACGTCGAAGCCGGCGTTGCGCAGGTACCGGTCGACGACCTCGGCGACGGTGGGGTCGTCGTCGACCACGAGGACGCGGGGCATCTGGCCACCATAGGTCGCCCGCGCACGCCGCGGCTGACGCCCGGCGATTCGTCACCGATTCGTAAGCAGACCGGACGGAATCCGGCCAGCCGTGATCGGCCGCTGGCCCGATTTCCTCGTTTGGTAAGGATCGATGTTGCGGATCGTCACTAGAGTCGCGATCATGGTTACACAACGTCAGGAGACGGCGTCGGTGGACGTCGTGCTGCCCTGTCTCGACGAGGCGCAGGGGCTGCCCTGGGTGCTCGATCGCCTGCCACCCGGCTACCGCGCCGTCGTCGCCGACAACGGCTCCAGCGACGGCTCACCCGGGATCGCCCGGGAGCGGGGCGCACTCGTCGTCGACGTGCCGCAGCGGGGTTACGGCGCGGCCGTGCAGGCCGGGATGCTCGCGGCCGACGCCGACATCGTGTGCGTCTGCGACGCCGACGCCTCGCTGGACCCAGCGCAACTCCCCGGGTTCGTCGCCGAGCTGACGGCCGGACGCGCCGACCTCGTCCTGGGCCGGCGCCGGCCGACGTCCGCGCGGGCCTGGCCGCCGCACGCCCGCCTCGGCAACGCCGTCGTCGCCCAGCGGCTGCGCCGACGCGGCGTGCCTGTCCGGGACATCGGGCCGATGCGGGCCGCGCGGCGGGTGGAACTGCTGCGCCTGCCGATCACCGACCGTCGTTTCGGCTATCCGCTGGAACTGCTGCTGCGCGCCGCGCAGGCCGGCTGGCAGATCGCCGAGATCGACGTCGACTACCACCGGCGGACCGGACGGTCGAAGGTCACCGGAACGCCCCTCGGTACGGCCCGGACCGTGCGGGACATGACGGCCGCCCTCGCGAGCCTGCGGTGACCGGCCGGCGGCCCCAGGAGCCGGCGCCCGCGGTGACGCTGCTGGTGATGGCGAAGGAGCCCGTCCCCGGCCGGGTGAAGACCCGGCTCACGCCCCCCTTCACACCCACCCAGGCCGCCGCCGTCGCCGAGGCGGCCATCGCGGACACCCTCGCGGCCGTCATCCGCCTGACCCGGCTGCCCCGGCCGGCCGGCCTCGGCCCGGTTCGCGCCGTCCTCGTCCTCGACGGCGCCGTCGGCCCATGGCTACGTGTCCCGATCGAGGTGATCCCGCAGGTTGCGGGGCCGTTCGAAACGCGGCTCGGCGCCGCCTTCGACGCCGTCACGGGCCCGGCGCTGCTCATCGGCATGGACACCCCGCAGGTCACGACGGCCCTGCTCGCGAACGCCTGCCACGCGCTCACCGACGTCGGCACCGACGCCGATACCGACGCCGATACCGACGCCGTGTTCGGACCCGCCGCCGACGGCGGTTGGTGGGCCCTTGGCCTGCGCCGCCCCGACGGCCGCCTGCTGCGTGGCGTCCCCACCTCCCAGCCGGACACCGGAGCCCGGCAGCGAGACCGCCTGGCCCAGGCCGGCCTGCGGGTCTCGACCCTGCCGAGGCTGCGCGACGTCGACACCCCCGCCGACGCCGACGCCGTGGCACGTCTCGCTCCCCGCGGCCGATTCGCCGTCGCCGTGCGGTCCATCCGGGCCGACAGCGCGTCGCCGGTCGCGGTCAGCCCGCGGGCCGGGCGATGACGACCACCGCACCCCCCGACCGGGCCACCACGGAGCCCTCGCCGACGTCGCTCTACGAAGCGGCGCTGCGCTCCGCCGACGGCCGGCTGTGGGTGCGCCACCCGGACGGCCGGCGTGACCGGCTGCCCGTGCTGTGCTGGCGCGGCGGCCTGGCACCGGGGGATGCCTCCCTGCTGCGCCGCTGCACCGGTCCCACGCTCGACGTCGGCTGCGGCCCGGGCCGCCTCACCGC
>NZ_JALKFU020001153.1 GCF_023242965.2 Frankia sp. AgKG'84/4 | reverse complement strand
GTGCGGGTCGGCGCGGCCGGCGGCATCGGAACGCCGGCCGCCGCCGCGGCGGCGTTCGCGCTGGGCGCCGCCTACGTGGTCACCGGTTCGGTGAACCAGGCGACCCTCGAGGCCGACCAGTCCGACACGACGAAGCGGCTGCTCGGTGCGACCGGCGTCGCGGACACGGCGATGACACCGTCGGCGGACATGTTCGAGCTGGGCGTCGAGGTGCAGGTGCTGCGCCGCGGCACGCTGTTCCCCGGCCGCGCCCGCCAGCTCTACGAGCTGTACCGCGCCTACGACGGGATCGACGCGCTGCCCGCCGACATCCGGGCCGGCCTGGAGACGAAGGTCTTCCGCCGTCCCCTCGACGAGGTCTGGCAGGACTGTGTCGAGTTCTTCACCCGCCGCGACCCCGACCAGATCACCCGCGCCGCGGGTGACCCGCGCCGACGGATGGCGCTGATCTTCCGCTGGTACCTGGGCCGCTCGTCCGGCTGGAGCATCGCCGGCGACCCCGACCGGACGGCGGACTACCAGGTGTGGTGCGGGCCCGCGATGGGCGCGTTCAACAGCTGGGTCGCCGGCACCTACCTCGCCGAGGTCGGCAACCGCCGGGTCGCCGAGGTCGCCGCCCACCTGATGACGGGTGCCGCGTTCCACGAGCGGGTCGCGGCCCTGCGCGCCGCCGGGGCGCGCCTGCCGGCGTCCGTCACCACCTACGTCCCGACGCCACCGCAGCCGTCCTGACCCACACCTGGCCTCGACCGTCCGACCTGACCCACCTCAAGGGACCACACACGTCAGCCATCGACAGCCCACCCCATCCCGTCGCCCGCGACGAGCGAGCGGGAAGAGAGGCAGTAGCCATGACCATCGAGGCCATCCGCACGAGCACCGTCCCTGACCCCGGCGGCGGCCCCGCGGCCGGGGCGAGCCAGGCCGGCGACGGGCAGCGGCGGTCGGGCTCGGGCTCGTCGTGGCTGCTGTGTGGCGGCTGCGGCGCGATGATCTACGGCCGGCGCTTCGACCGGGCGGGACGGGTCTGCGCCGACTGCGGCTGGCACGCCCCGCTCACCGTCGACGGGCGCCTCGACCTGCTGCTCGACCCGGATTCACGCCGGGAGATCGACGTGCTCGCCATCGACGGCGACCCGCTGGAGTTCGTCGACAGCCGTCCGTACCCCGAGCGGCTGCGCGCCGCCCGCGCGGCCACCGGCCTGCACGACGCCGCCGTCGCCGTGCGCGGCACGATCGAGGGCAGCCCGGTCGTCGTCGTCGTCATGGACTTCCGGTTCCTCGGCGGCAGCCTCGGCGCCGCCGTCGGCGAGGTGTTCACCCGCGCCGCCGAGGTCGCGCTGCGCGAACGCACCCCGCTGATCACCGTCGCCGCCTCGGGTGGCGCGCGGATGCAGGAGGGCGCCATCGCCCTGATGCAGATGGCGAAGACCAGCCAGGCCCTCGGTCAGCTCGACGAGGCCGGCATCCTCACCGTCTCGCTCATCACCGACCCGACGTTCGGCGGGGTCGCCGCGTCCTTTGCGACGCTCGCGGACGTCATCGTCGCCGAGCCCGGCGCCCGCCTCGGCTTCGCCGGGCGCCGCGTCATCGAGCAGACAATCCGCCAGGTGCTCCCCGACGACTTCCAGACCGCCGAGTTCCTGCTCGCCCACGGCGTCGTCGACATCATCAGCCCCCGCCGGGAGCTGCGCGCGACCCTCGCCCGGCTGGTGTCGGTCTCCAGCCGGCGCGACGACGGCATCCCGCGCCAGCAGTTCCGGGCCGGCGGGTCGATCGTCACCGACCACGAGGCGCTGCCCGAACGCGACGCCTGGGACTCGGTGCGCGCCGCGCGGCGCCTGGGCCGGCCGTCCACCCTCGACTACATCGGCATGATCATCGAGGACTTCACCGAGCTGCGCGGCGACCGGATGTACGCCGACTGCCCGGCGCTCGTCGCCGGCCTTGGCCGCCTGGACGGCGTCCCCGTCGCCGTCATCGGCACGCAGAAGGGCCACACCGCCGACGAGCTGCGGCACCGCAACTTCGGAATGCCCACCCCGGCCGGTTACCGCAAGTCCGCGCGGGTGATGCGGCTCGCGGCCAAGCTCGGCCTGCCGGTCATCACCCTCGTCGACACCGCCGGGGCATATCCGGGGCGGGAGGCCGAGGAACACGCCCAGGCCGTCGCGATCGCCGAGAACCTGCGGCTGATGGCCGGGCTCGCCGTGCCGGTCGTCGCCGTCGTCACCGGCGAGGGCGGCAGCGGCGGGGCGCTCGCGCTGGCGTTCGCCGACCGCGTCCTGATGTGCGCGAACGCCGTCTACTCGGTGATCAGCGCGGAGGGCTGCGCGTCGATCCTGTGGAAGGACCCGGCGGCAGCGCCGCGAGCCGCGGCCGCGCTGCGCGTCGACGCCCGCGAACTGCTGCGCCTGCGCGTCGTCGACGGGGTGATCCCCGAGCCCGACGGTGGCGCGGACGCCGACCCCGAGCGGGCCGCCGCCCTGCTGCGTGACGCCCTGCGCGCGTCGCTGACCGAGCTCACCCCACTGGACCAGATGACCCTCGTGACCCGCCGGCGCACCAGGTTCCGCCAGTTCGGCGTCCCCGCGGCCGCCGCCACCAGCGCCGACGCCGACGCCGAGCGGACCGAGCCGGATCACACTGTGGAGGCGCACCGATGATCACCGACCAGGCCACCCGGACCGCGACGAACGGGGCGCACCCCGCCCCGGCGGCCATCGACCCCGCCCCGGCGGCCATCGACCCCGCTCCGGTAGCCATCGACCCCGCCCCGGCAGCCATCGACGCAGCCACCCCGCCGACCCCGGCCC
>NZ_JALKFU020001152.1 GCF_023242965.2 Frankia sp. AgKG'84/4 | reverse complement strand
GGGCAGGCCGGCGGCGGCGAACAGCGCCCCCGAGCGCCAGCGCACGCGCCCTGCCCTGGCATGCGCGAACAGGCCCGTGAGCGACGTGGCAGCGACGATCGGCAGGCTGGCCGTGGTGGCGTGCGCCGGACTGAAGCCGAGCAGGTAGATCAGCGCGGGCACGGCGAGCATGCTGCCGCCTCCGCCGAGGCCGCCGAGCGCCAGGCCGACGACAGCCCCGGCGGCCAACGTCGCGGCCAGTTCGGTCACAGGACCTGCCCGACGCCGCCGGCTGGTGTGGTGACGGGCAGTCCGGACCGTGCCCACACGGTCATGCCGCCGGTGACGTTGAGAACCTGGATGCCGCGCTGGGCGAGGAGCCGCGCCGCCTGCTGGGAGCGGCTGACCTGGCCAGCTCATAAGCCTGAGCGGGAGTGGCCTGTCCAGGGTAGGGCGACTGCTGGGGCCATGTCATGGAGATCCTCCAGTTCTGAGCGAGCTTGGGAGCCATGCCTGCTCGATTCGGACGCCCCCTGCTCGACGGCCGCGTGACAGCGTCGGCTGGTCCGACCATCGAGATATACCCCAGGGGGTATATCTCGATGCTACTCGACCTGCGTCCGCTCCGGGATGAGACGCCGAGGGCGGTACAGCAATGACTGTCACGGCCCACCGCGAACGCCGACTCGCATCGTTGCCGGACTCGCAGACGCCGGCCGGGTGTCCCCCGGCCGGCGCCCGTGACGGCGCGGGGTCAGTGCGCGAAGGTGATCTTCGGTAGGACGCGTCGCAGCCAGGCGGGGCTGTACCAGGCGGCGCGTCCGGCGAGGCGGAGCAGGACGGGCAGCAGGACGAGGCGGACCAGGGCCGCGTCGAGCAGCACCGCGATCCCGAGGATGATGCCCATCTCCTTGGGGGGCAGTGGCCCGGACAACGCGAAGGTGAAGAAGACCGCGACCATGACGGCGGCGGCGGCGAAGATTACCCGCCCGGAGTTGGCCAGGCCGCCGACCATCGCCTCGCGGGCGTCGCCGGTGCGTTCCCAGTGCTCCTTCGCGGCGGCGAGCAGGAAGACGGTGTAGTCCATCGCGATCGCGAAGATCATCGCAAAGAAGAAGATCGGGCCCCAGGCGTCCAGGAACCCCTGCGGGGTGAAGCCCAGCAGGCCCGCGCCATGGCCGTCGGTGAAGACGAGCCGGGCGACGCCGAAGGCGGCGCCGGTGGCGAGCAGGTTGGTCAGCACGCCGAGTGCTGCGGCGAGTGGGGCGGCGAGCACGACGAGCAGGAGCAGGAAGCCCAGGCCGAGCACGGTCGCGAGCACGAGTGGGGTGCGGTCGGACAGCAGCTGGTGCAGGTCGATGTTCTCGGCGGCGGCGCCGCCGACGAGGGCGGCCGGGGGCAGGGTGGCGCGTAGCCGGTGCAGGGTGGCGCTCAGCGCCGGGTCGGACGGGTCGACGGTCGGGGTGGCCTGCAGCAGGACCTCCCGCCCGCCGCCGGAGGTCAGCGCCGGTGAGACATGCGCGACCCCGGGGTCGGCGGCCAGGACGTGCTCGACCGCGCGCAGTTCCCCGGCCGGGGCGATGACCTGCATCGCTCCCGGCGCGCCCGGCCCGAACGCCTGCGCAACCTGCGTATAGCCGACCCGGGACGAGTCCCCCGCCGGCACGACGGTGATCGAGGGCATGCCGGTACGCAGGCCGAACACGGGCACCGCCAGCGCGACCAGCACAGCGAGCGCGACCAGCCCGAAACGGACCGGGCGCCGCCACAGCCACGCACCCCACGCGGCGAACCGGGCCGAGCGGTGCTCACCCTTGTGCACCCACGGCAGGGCCAGCGCGTCGACGCGGTCACCGAGCCGCGCGAGCACCGCCGGCAGCAGGGTCAGGGTCGCCGCCAGCACAAACACCACCGCGAGCATGATCCCCGACGCCATCGAGCGGAACGCCGGCGACGGGACAAGCATCACCGCGGACAGGCTCGCCAGCACGGTCAGACCGGAGAACGCGACCGCCTTGCCGGCGGTGTCCATCGTCTCGGCGACCGCCGCCACCGGGTCCTCCCGGTGGCCGAAATGCTCGCCGCGGAAGCGGACGACCATGAACAGCGCATAGTCGATGCCCAGGGCGAGCGCGAACATCATCGCGAAGTTCATCGCCCAGATCGACACGTCGAACACGCCGCCGAGCAGGGTCAGGCTGCCAGCGGCCGCCAGCAGGCCGGCGAGGGTGAGCAGCAGCGGCAGACCGGCCGCGACCAGCGAACCGAACGCCAGTACGAGGATCGCCAGCGTGACCGGCCAGCTGAGCAGCTCGGAGTGCAGCATCGCGGACAGGTTGGCCTTGTTGAAGTCCGACCACATCCCCGACGCCCCGGTGAGCGAGACCGTCACGTCCGGGGTGTCCAGGGCCTGCAACGGCTTCGTCAGGTCGTCGGCGGCGCGGACCATGTCCGACGTCGACGCGGCCGCGCCGCCCTGCAGCACGGCAGTGTGCCCGTCGGGCGCGATCTGTGCCCGTGACACCCCGGACACCCGGCTGTCGGCCCGCAACAGCGAGCTGGCCGCCGCGATCGCGCGCTGGCCGGCCGGACCGGACACCGGGCCCGTGGTGTGCACGACGACCATCAGCGCGGCGCTGCTCGCCCCGCCGAACTCGCTCCCGGCCCGGTCCCGGACCGCGACTGACTCCGAGCCATTCGCCTGCCAGCCGGCCCCGGAGAGAGTCTTCTCCACCTGCGGGGCGAACGCGCCAAGCACGATGACGATCACCGCCCAGGCGAGCATCACCGCCCGGCCGTGGCGGACTGTCCAGACGCCGAGCCGGCCGAGCGGCCCCGGCG
>NZ_JALKFU020000063.1 GCF_023242965.2 Frankia sp. AgKG'84/4 | reverse complement strand
AGATACTACAGACCCGAGCCATATTTCGATTTTGGCACGCACTGTCGAAGATAAAGTAAATCGCTTGTCTTCGATTAAAGACACGCTAGACCTATTTAGGGAAACGCAAGAAGTGGGGACGGTGCCACATCTTGAGAATTCCGGCGGCGTCGCTAACCCGCAGAAGATCTTTCTTGTTCATGGGAGAAATGACGCCGCCCGCCTTGAGGTTCAACATTTTGTAGAGAGAGTAACAAGGCTGGACGTAGTAGTTCTAGCGGATCGCCCGTCGCAAGGGCAGACAATCATAGAAAAATTGGAGGGTCACTTTGAGAACAGTGCCTTCGCTGTTGTGTTGATGACTGCCGACGATGAAGGCAGGCTTCGCGGTGGCGGGGAGCTCCAGTTTCGGGCGCGACAGAACGTCGTTCTTGAACTGGGTATGGCGGTCGCAAAGCTCGGCCGAAGAAACGTGGCGGTCCTCTATGAAGACGGAGTTGAGATGCCGAGCGACTACTATGGTGTCGTCTTCACGCCGTTCGACTCTGGAGGTGGCTGGAAGCTAAAACTGGTAGGCGAACTAAGATCCGCCGGAATCGAAGCCGATGCCAATGCTATCTTTTCTTGATTTTCGCTTCGATGGTGCAATCGAAATATTGTCGGACCGCGACGCGCCCGGCGAGCACGGCCGTCCACGGCCGCGCGCAGCCGGCCGCGCGGCACGGCCGCTTGATCCTAAAACGGAGAATTCGGCAACGTGCGGCGGCTGGTCGCGGTCGGGTGCTCGTGGTGGTTGGCGTGGTCCTGGCCCTCGTGGTGGTTCAGGGGGTGAGGTCGATGTGGTGGCGGATGTCCCAGCGGTACGTGTGGCCGTCGCGGCGGAGTTCGAGAAGGTCGACGCTGGCCACGGGCAGGCTGATCGGTGGGCGCTGTCGTAGCTCGGTGAGGCGGCCGATGACCTCGGCGGCCGGTGGGGTGGAGTTGCAGTAGGTGACGCTGATGTGGGGCTTGAACCGTGCCGGCTCGTTGGACACCTGGTCGGGGCCGAGGACGGTGCCGATGGCGGTGCGTAGTCGTTCCCGGAGTTCGGCAACGGGTGCCCAGGGGGCGGCGCGCAGGAATGTCCCGCCAGGGTAGGCGGCGATTGGGCCGACGGTGAGGGTGAACGGTTCGATGTCGGCGCACTGCTCGTCGGCGGCCTTTGCGAGGGCGGTGACCTGGTCGGGGGGCATCTCGTCGGCGAAGGCGACTCCTTGCACGGTCATGTGCAGGCCGTCGATGGGCACGGGGTCGAGGTAGTCCAGGTCGGCAAGCTCGCGTTGGAAGCTGGCCACCTGGTCGGTGAGGGCCTGGTCGTGGAAGACGAAATACCAGGTCAGGTAGTGCCGGTCGGGTCGCCATCCGGGGCGCCACCACCAGTGGTCGGCCATCCGCTGCGTGTGGCGGAAGGTGTCCCAGTCGTCGACGTCGGCCTGCTGCTCGGGAGTGAGTGGCACGGCCCCACAGGCTATGCGGTGGGCATCCGCCACGCCTTGACCGCGTCCGCCACGCTGGCGATCTCCGGAACGGCGTGCCAGGGGGCGGCGGTGGTCAGGAAGTCCTTGGCTCGGCGGGCGACGACCTCGGAGCGCAGATCGGCACCGACGGCCAAGGCCTCGCCGACGAGCGTCCCGGCCCGATCGGGTTCAGGTGACGGCCCGGCCAGGTAGGTCAGGCTGGCGTCGACGAGGGTGAGGGCGTGGCTGGCGGTGGACTCGGCGGCGGCGAAGATGGGGATGGCCTGGTCGGTGAACTCCCGGGCGCGTTCGTGGGCTCCGGCGGCGAGGTAGGCCGACGCTGCGTTGCCGGCGATACGGGAGGCCGTGAACGGGTCGAACGACAGGAAGTAGCCGACCGGATCAGCATCATGGATCTTCGAGTGGGCGGTGAGCGCGCGGCCGACGGCCTCGTCAACACCGGCGGCGTCGCCAAGTTTGCCCAGGGTGCGTGCCTCGCCGCTGATCGCCAGACGGATGGAGGCAGGGCCGCCGCGGGCGTAACGCTGGCCGTCGCGGGCAAGGTCGAGGGCTTCGCGATACCGGCCGCCGTAGTAGGCGATGAAACTCTGGGTTCCCCGAACCCACGCGGCAAGATCGCCGTGCCCGGCGGCTTTGGCCAGACTCATCGCCTCGTTGCAGTAAGCACGGGCCACCAGCTCGTTGCCCAGGTCGAACGCAAGATAGCCCAGAAGGCCGGAGAGTTTCCCGCCGACGAGGTAGAGGTGTCGGCGCTGGGCGGGGTGCTGGTGTCCGGCCATGAGTTCGGCAACCCATCGGCGCTGCTTCAACGCGACCGGGTAGACCGTGGCGGCGTCGCTGGTCTCATACCGGCGGCCGACAACCTCGATGCTTGCTTCCAACTGTTCGAGGGAGGCGTCGTCGACATTTGAGGCGGCGAACAACTGCATCCGCCGGGTGACCTCGTCCAGTTCTTCGTCGAGCGTCCATGCGGCGACCCCGACCGCGGTGAGAACCGTCCGCCGGTCCGGCCCGGCGTCGGCGGGCACTACGGCGACGGCTGATCCCGGAGTGCCTCCGGTCGGCTGGTCCGCGGGGGATGGGGCGGCGGCGAGGCCGAGACGCTCGCGGGGGATGTCGAGTCCTTCGGCGAACTTCTCGTAGGTCTCGATGCTGGAGACCTGGCGCTTGCCGTTGAGGATGAGACTGATCGTCGGCTGCGGTACCCCGGTCATGGTCGCGATCTGGGGTTGGGATGCGCCGGTCCACCGCTTGTAGATCGTCAGCACTGCCTGCATGTCGCGTTCGGCGAGGGCGGCGGCCATGTCAGGTCGGTCCCATAGTCCGGTCGGCGCGGTAGGCAGCGGGCGGCGTCGGGTCATGGGCGGTGGCTCCCGTCAGACGAAGCTGCGCTGTGGCGATGTGCGCACCGTCCGCCAGTGTATCCACGCTCGGTATTCGGCCGCATATCTATTCGGAACTGCCTGGTGACGTCAGCGTACGTCCGGGCTGTCCCGTTTCCCGCGCCGAGCGTGGGACGGCGGGCGCAGTGGTCCCGGTGACGATGCGACGGGAAGGACGAGATGACGCCAGCGGACGACGATTCGACGAGAACGACAGGGCAGCGCGGTGGGCTGCTGTTCGGCGCGATCAGTTTCGAGCCTGGGGGAAACGGGCTGGTGCGGGAAGCGGTGGTCGCTTTCCGGTCGGCGGCCGATGCTGACCGGTACGCGAGCGAGCATGGGTGGGCCGAGCATCAGGTGTGCCCGCTGCGGTTCCTGGTCGGCACCCCGCCGGCCGACAACAGCGGGATGGTGCGCGGCGGGGCGTTGGGGCATCCGCCGGTTCGTCGGCAGCGGCGGGTCCGGTGAACCCCTGGTCGGCCGACGCCCTCGAACGGCCAGAGGAAGTGCCTCCTGCCGCGGTGACGATGGTGCCGTGGGGCCCTGGCGAGTGGACGCTGTCGGTGCGGCCCGGGTCGACGGCGGGAGACCTGTACCGGGCGCTCGCTGAGATGCCGGCGGGGGTGGAGTTCCTCGCCGCGTTCGGCGACGTCGATACCGTGCTGGTCTACCGTCTGCCCGGTGAGGCTCCGTCGCGCCGGGAGCTGGTGACGCTGCGCGGCTCGGCGCTCGACGTGCCGGATGCGGAACCGAACCGGTCACGGTGGATGACGACGGGAGAACAGCAGGCGTTCCGCGCCGGATACTGCGAAGCCCTCGACACCGTTCGCCTGTACGTCAGCCGCCTCGCCGAGGGCGTTTCGGCAGACGACGGCGAACCTCCCCCCGACCCGGTGCCCCCGGCTGACGGCTGACCTGGCGGGCCCCGTGCGGCTGGGCCGGATCGGACAGTGGAGTTATGCCGCTGTCGGGTCCGGCCCTTCGTCGTATCCGGCGGACTGGCCCTGGCCGTCGTCACCTCCCGCGGTCGGCACCCGCAGGTACACGCCGAGGTCGGCAACACGACGCTCGATCCGCAGCAGCACCTCAAGGATCTGCTGATCGATCGGCAGGGGCGGAACGGTCACGACACGCGGTGGCTCACCGAGAAGCACGGTCAGAAGATGATCGTCGGGCCAACCGAGGGCACGGGCGATGGCTATCAGGGTCGTGTCCTGCGCGCGGCGGCGGCTCGTCCCGCGCTGAAGCTCGCGCAAGGTGGCCACCGACACCCCAGATGCGGCGGCAAGGGCCTGCTGGGTGATCCGGCGCTCTCGCATACGGACGTTGACGGCCTGGCCGACCGCCGGCCAATCCTCGCCCGTCGCGGTGTCACGCAGCATCTCGACTCAACACCTCCCGTCGCTTGTTGCGCGTCAAACACTAGCGGTCGACGAGTGCTGTCCGGAAGATCGCCGCAACGCTGAGCGCATTTCTATATCGGCACGTTATCCCCACCCGTATATGCGCTTGGCGAGCGCTCGGCGAGCGGAGCATTGTGGGTTCTGCCTGGCAGCGGCCGGAACACCGGCGGCGGGGCTGGCACTCACGGAGGATGATCGTCAATGGCGGTTCCGTCGCGTATTCCGGTGCGTTTCGAGGATGTGTTTCCGGCGGGTGCGTTTGTGCTGGGGGTGGAGGCGTCGGCTGACTACGAGAAGGTGAAGGCGAAGCTGCCGGATGTGCAGGCGCGGGACAAGGACACCGGTGAGCGGGTGTGGGCGGTGCGGGTGTTGGACGCGGACCCGACGGCTCGGCAGGCCGAGGTGAAAGTGAAGATCACCGGTGAGGTGCAGCCGGTGCCGCCGGAGGCGATGGCGGGGACGCCGTTTCGGCCGGTGGTGTTCGAGGGTCTGACGGTGACGCCGTGGGTGGATACCAACGGGTCCCGTCCGCGGCAGGCGTTCGCATTGCGGGCGGCGGCGATGGTGGCCGTGGGCCAGACCGGCCGGCGGGCTGCGGCGGTGGCGGCATGAACGGCGAGGAACGCAAACCGTCCTACCTGTCGATGGCCCTGGGTGTCGGTGGTGACTGGCGGGTGGCCTGCCATACCTACGCCAACCGCGGTCCGATCCTGGCCGTCGACGCCGACGGGATGTCGCTGGCCGTGTCGGCGAAGTATGGCGCCCCGGACGCTGATCACCTGGATTTCGCCTACGCGCTGCTGGCCGCGGTGAACGACTATCTCATCGTCTGCGAAGCCTTCCGGTTCGACGCCGAGGAAGCGGCGAACCCTTCGGCTGACACCGCGAATCCGCCGGCTGCGGTGGAGAACCACGCCGCATAGCACCACCCTTTCCGGTCGGCGACCCGGATCGCTCTCCGCTCCGGGTCCACCCGCCGCTCTTTCCTTCCTCTTCTCCTCTCCGTAGTTTTGTGCGCTCGAAAACAGGTGGTATTTGTCATGTCCAGAATCAAGGGAGACCGTCCTGCGCCGCGGATTCCGACCCGTGCGGACAAGGTGCGGGTGCCGCTGTGGATGCTGCTCCTGGCTGTCGCCGGGAAGGGCCTGTGGCTCGCCGTCCGCTGGTCCTTCCGCCATCGGATCGCGGTCGCCGTCGTGGTCGGCCTGCTGCTGTTCACTCACCGGTTTGGCCCGGTGGGCCTGGCCGCTCTGGCCGGCGGGCTGGCCGTGGCGACGGTCGTCTGGGCGCGGCTGCATCCCCGGTCGTGCGCCTGGGCGGGCCACTGGATGTGGGGGCGGGTGCGGCTGACGTTCGTCTACCGCTGGCGGTGGCGGGACGCGATGGTCCACACCGACCTTGCGATCCGGATGCCCACCTCGAACGCCGATCAGGTGATGTTCGACGAGTACTTCCCGCGTATCCGCACGATCCGTTCCACCCGGGCGGTGGACACCCTGCGGGTGGAACTGCTGCCCGGTCAGACCCCCGAGCAGTGGGCGGAGCAGGGCGAGGCGTTGCGGCATGTCTTCCGGGCCCGGCGCTGCCAGGTGCAGGCCGAGACGTTCCGTTTCGTCCGGCTGCACTTCCACCACCGTGACACCCTCACCCGCCCCGTCACCCCCACCCACCTCGACGAGATGAGCAGCACTCCGGGCGACGCCGACCCTGACCCGGCCGGCGCCGACCCGGACCCCACACCGAACCGCATGCCACTTCACACCGCCTACGCCCGGCTCATCGCCGGATTGTCTGGCATCCCCGTAGGCCGCTGCGAAGACGGATCGGCCTGGACGCTGCCCGTGCGCGGGACGCATGTCCTGGTCGCCGGTGCCACCGGGGCGGGGAAGGGCTCGGTGCTGTGGTCGCTGCTGCGCGGGCTCGGCCCGGCGGTGCGGGCAGGGCTGGTGGAGCTATGGGTGTGCGACCCCAAAGGCGGGATGGAACTCGCCTTCGGACAGGCCTTGTTCACCCGCTTCGCCACCACTACGGACACCATCGCCGCTCTGCTCGACGACGCCGTTGGCGTCATGCGGGACCGCACCGCTCGCCTGTCCGGTGTGACCCGACTGCACACCCCGACCACCACAGAGCCGCTGATCGTCCTGGTTGTCGATGAGATCGCCTCGCTGACCGCCTACGTCACCGACCGGGACCTGAAAAAGCGGATCGGTGCGGCGCTGCCGCTGCTGCTCTCACAGGGCCGGGCCCCCGGTGTGGTGGTCCTGGCCGCGGTGCAGGACCCGCGCAAGGACGTGCTGCCGTTCCGGGACCTGTTCCCGGTGCGGGTCGCACTCCGGATGACCGAACCCGACCAGGCCGACCTTGTCCTTGGCTCCGGTTCCCGCGACCGGGGAGCACGGGCGGAGGAGATCCCGCTGTCGCTGCCCGGGGTCGGCTACGTCCTGCACGACGGTAACCCCGACCCGATCCGGGTCCGGGCCGCGTTCATCGACGACGACGAGATCGCCCGCACCGTGCACACCTACCGGCCTGCGATGGCCGGCGGCTGGGTGCCCGACCTTGACGCCTTCACCGGCGATGACGATCCCGACGGCGCCCCCGACCAGCTCGACGCCGCCGCATGACCGCGCCACTCCACGGACCTGACCCGGCCGCTCCCACCCCGCCCCCCGGGGATGGTGAGCGTCCGGGTTCCCGGGCCGCGCGCATGCGGATGCCCCTGGCCCGCCACGTTGTCGAGGCCGTCGCTTTGGACAACGGGGTGTGTGTCCGGCCGATGCCGATGCGCCGGACCAACCTGGACACCGGCGAAACACAGATCATCCCCGTCCCGTGTAGCGCCACCTTGGCATCGAAATGCCCTCCGTGTGCGGAGAAAGCCCGCCGGCTACGGATGGCTCAGTGCAAGACCGGCTGGCATCTCGATGACGAACCGGTCCCCGACCCCGACCCACCCACCGACGACGCCAAAGCCCTCGCGACCCTGCGCGCGGACCTCGAAGCAGCCCGCGCCGACGTCCTGACAGCCGGCGATGTCGGTCAGGTCGGGGAGATCGACGAGCTGATCGGGCAGGTCGACGACGAACTGGCCGCATTGGGTGTGCGGGGCAAGGCTGCCCCGGACAACCGGGACCGGCCTCGGCGCGTCCGCTCGACCCGGCGGCGCCAGGATGCCCCCGACCTGCCCCGTTTCCCCGTCGACCGGCGCACGGTCGGGCGGACCTTCGAGGCAGCGGATGGGACGGTGTGGCGCCCGTCGATGTTCCTCACCCTGACCTGCGACACCTACGGCCGGGTCCACTCCGACGGCACCCCCGTCGACCCGGCGTCCTACGACTACCGGCGGGCCGCCCGGGACGCCATCCACTTCCCGAAGCTGCTCGACCGGTTCTGGCAGAACCTGCGCCGCGCGGTCGGCTGGGACGTCCAGTACTTCGCCGCGCTGGAACCCCAGAAACGCCTTGCCCCGCACCTGCACGCGGCGATCCGCGGCACCATCCCCCGGGCGATGCTGCGCCTGGTCGCGGCGGCCACCTACCACCAGGTCTGGTGGCCGCAGGCTGACCGGCCGGTCTACGACGATCACCGGCTACCGGTCTGGAACGAGGGAGCCGCCGGCTACGTCGATCCCGACAGCGGGCTGCCGCTGCTGTCCTGGGATGACGCCCTCGACGGCATCGGCGAGGACGACGAACCCGCCCACGTCGTCCGCTTCGGCCCGCAACTGCGTGCCGACGGGGTCACCGCGAACAGCGCGCAGACCGGCCGGATGATCGGCTATCTGACCAAGTACCTGACCAAAAGCCTCGACGCCTGCCACAACCTCGCCAGCGACCCGCAACGCCGCCACGTCGACCGGCTCGCCGACGCCCTACGCCACGAACCCTGCTCCCCGACCTGCGCGAACTGGCTGCGCTACGCCATCCAACCCCGCAACCCCCGCCCCGGACTCGTCCCCGGCCGGTGCAAGGGCAAGGTCCACCGGCGAGAAACCCTCGGCTTCGGCGGTCGGCGCGTCCTGGTCTCCCGACGCTGGTCCGGCAAAACCCTCACCGACCACCGACACGACCGGGTCACGTTCATCCGGCAGCAACTCGACGCCCTCGGCGCCACCGGGACCGGCCCGGCCACACCCGACGGCGAGTCCGACCCGGCCCGGATGGTCTGGCAGCTCCTGCGGCCCGGCGACCCGGCGGCACCTCGCCGTGAACATCTGCTGTTGCACGCGGTCGCGCAACGCCACGCCTGGCGGGCGCAGCTCGATGCCGCCCGGGCCGCTGCTGCCGACGGCCTTCCGGCAACCGGCCCACCGCTGCCCGACGCCGCCTGAACCCCTGTCCTGTGAGTCCTCGGAGAGACCCGTGCACAAGCTCTTGCTGACCGTCAACGAAGCGGCGGCCCTGCTCGGCGTCGGCCGGACCACCGTCTATGACCTGATCCGAGCCAACCGCCTTGAAGCGGTCCAGATCGGGCGGTCCCGCCGTGTTCCCCGCGCCGCGGTCCTCGCCTACGTCGATCGGCTGCGCGGCGAAGGAGAAGCCGCGTGACCGGCAAACGGGCTCACGCCCGGAACCGCGGGCCACCAGCCGCGGGCCCGACCTTCTCGGCGATCAAGACGGTCCCGGCGGGTGCTACCAACACCCGGCCGGGACCTGAGCCCCACCCCTTGGAACAAGCAAGGAGAGAGACCTGTGCCCATCTTCTCGTCCGGACCGCACGGCGCGTGGCGGACCCCCGGCGACGACCATCCCCTCATCTCCGCCAGAGCCGACCACAACGGCGACCATGCGGTGATCCTCCGGCCTGGTGCTGACATCGGCGACTTGGTGGCGCTGCTCACCACGCTGCCGCCGGCCGCCTTCTTCACCGAGCACTTCGGCGATGTCGACGTCGTCCTGATCTTCCGCCCGGTCCCTGGCGATCCGGCAACCGTCCCGGCCGGCGAGACGAATCCGCCCGACCCGGCGGCGGCACACGCGACGCCGTAACCCACCGTCGCTCTCCCCGTTCCTCCGCCGCGGCCCGGAAGACCATCCCCTCGCCGGAGGAACGGGGGACATCTCGTCCTGGGCCGACACCGCATCGTGCGACCGGCCCCGGCGGCGAGCCGACCCCATCTCTCGGCAAGGAGCCACGCTCACCATGCCCGCCAATGACGACGCCCCCACGAACGGCCGGCGCAAGACCCGCAGGGAACGGACGAAGCGCGCCAACGGACAGGGCTCGATCTACCAACGCGCCGACGGCATGTGGGTCGGCGCGGCCTACGTCCTCATGCCCGACGGCACCACCAGACGGCGGCCGGTCTACGGAAAGTCGGAGGAGATCGTCCGGGGCAAGCTCACCGAGCTACAGGCCAACTCCGATCAGGGCATTCCCGCGGACGCGACCGGGTGGACGGTCGGTCGGTTCCTGTCGGCCTGGCTGGAGGGCACGGTGAAGCCGAACCGGCAGCCGAACACCTACATCACGTATGAAAAGGCCGTTCGGATCTACCTCGTGCCGGGTCTCGGTAAGAAGCGGCTGAACAAGCTCACGGCGGCCGAGGTTCGCCAGTTCATCCGACGGCTGGAGAACACCTGCCTGTGCTGCGAACGGGGGAGAGATGCTGCCCGTCCGGTGGGGGAGCGGCGCTGCTGCGCGGTCGGTCGGTGCTGCGAACGACGTCCCTCGAAGCGTCAGGTCCAGGTCGTTCACGCGGTGCTGCGCAACGCGCTGCAAGCGGCGGTCCGCGAGGAACTGATCCGGCGCAACGTCGCCAAGCTCGTGCAGGTTTCGACACCGCGCTATGGCATCGACCGGGGCCTGACCGTGGACCAGGCCCACATGTTGCTCGACGCCGCGACCGGCGACCGGCTGTACGCCCTGCTGGTCCTGGCCCTGTTCCTCGGAATGCGCCGGGGGGAACTGCTCGGACTCCAGTGGTCCGACATCGACAGGGAACGGGAAACGCTCACCATCCGCCACACCCTTCAGCGGGTCGGCGGGGAACTGCGGCTGCTCCCGCCGAAGACGGACGACTCGGAACGCACCCTTCCGCTGCTGGGCCTGGTGGCCGACGCGCTGACGGAGCACCGCGAGTTCCAGGACGCCGAGCGGGAAGCGGCCGGCACGCGGTGGGTGAACACCGGTCACGTCTTCACCACGAAGATCGGAACCCCGATCGAACCGGACAACCTCCGCCGGTTCTGGATGCCGCTACGACGGGCGGCCGGACTCGACACCGTGGTGTTCCACGGGCTGCGGCACACCTGCGTGACTCTGCTTCTCGACCTCGGCGTTCCGCCGCACATCGTCCGCGACATCGCCGGACACTCGGCGATCGAGGTCACGATGACGATCTACGCTCATGCGTCCATGGGCGAGAAGCGCCGTGCCCTCGGCAAACTCGACGGCCATCTGACCAACCCGCGGCCCTGAGCACACCCGGCCCCGTTGCTACAGGCGTTGCTACACGTGAGGGGCTTCGGGGAGCTCGGCTCCCCGGCAGACATGACGGAGGGATCGAAAGGCGCAGCATGTGGGCATGATCCCTACGTGCGCCCGGCAGGGATCGAACCTGCGACCTGGTGCTTAGAAGGCACTCGCTCTATCCACTGAGCTACGGGCGCGTTGGCGGCGGGATGGGCCTAGCCAGCCAGGCCGCACTCAGGGTAGCAAGTCCGGGCCAGGTATCGGACACATGGTCATCCGGATCTTCGTCGCACCGATCGGGGTCGGGCCAGGTGTTGCGGAACCAGAGGTGGCAGAGGCGCCTGCGGGCCGCTCATCACCCGAACGGGTGATGAGCGGGCCGGCCCGATGGGTCGACCACCGGGGTGACTGGCGATCGTCCGGAGATCAGGAACCGAGCTTGGCGAGGTTTTCGAACTCCTCATCCGTGAGGGTGATCCCCGCGGCGGCGACGTTCTCCTCAAGGTGGGCCACCGACGACGTGCCGGGGATCGGCAGGACGACGGGGGAGCGGCGCAGCAGCCAGGCGAGGGCGAGCTGGGCTGGGCTCGCGTGGTGGTCCTTCGCGGCGGCGTCGAGGACGCTGCCGGGCTTGGCGAGCTTGCCGGTGGCCATCGGGTCCCAGGGGATGAAGCCGATGTTCTCCTTCTCGGCGTAGTCGAGCAGTTCCTCGGCGGTGCGGTAGGCGAGGTTGTAGCGGTTTTGCACGCTGACGATCGGCACGATGGTGCGCGCGTGCGCCACCTCGGCGACGTTGACCTCGGACAGCCCGATGTGGCGGATCTTGCCCTCCTGCTGCAGGGCGAGCAGTTCGCCGAGGGAGTCCTCCACCGGGGTGTCGGGGTCGATCCGGTGCAGCTGGTAGAGATCGATCTGCTCAAGGCGAAGCCGTCGCAGCGACATCTCGACCTGCTGGCGCAGGTAGGCGGGGCGGGCGACGGGCAGCCAACGGTTCGGCCCCTGCCGGGTCAGCCCACCCTTGGTCGCGATGACCAGGCCCTCGGGGTAGGGGTGCAGCGCCTCGGCGATCAGCTCCTCGCTGACGTGCGGGCCGTACGAGTCGGCCGTGTCGATGAAGTTCACCCCGAGGTCCACCGCGCGGCGCAGTACGGCGCGGGCCTCGTCCGGGTTGGCCGGTGGCCCCCAGATGCCCGGCCCGGTGATGCGCATCGCGCCGAACCCGAGCCGGGTCACCGGCAGGTCGCCGCCGAGCTGGAAGGTGCCGCTCCCGGCGGCGGTCGTCTCGCTGGTCGTGGTCGTCGGCATTGCTGTCCTCCGGTTAGGACGATTTCGACGGTCATGGTGCATGCGGTGGGGGATCCCGCGATGGTCAGCCGGGCTTGGCGCCGGGTGACCGGTGGCGAGGGGGCGCCCCGCGATGGGTCCAGTGCGCGCCGCGGCACAACCCCGCCGACCCTCGACAACCGGGCATTGGTCGTTGGTGTTCCCGCTCGGCCCCCGCCTACCGCCTGTTCTCAGTCTTCCTGTCGCTGCCGCACCTCGGACAGTGGGTTCAGCTGCCCGGCCGTGTGGCGGACGTGTGCCTCGGCATCGCCTGGGCAGCGGACCTGCCCGAACACGCTCGGGCTAGTTGGTTCGGGCAGGGGGCGCGGGAGCCCGGTCGGGGGGTACGCCGGCTGTGGACGAGACATGGTTGTCCACAGCCGGACCGGATGGGCTTGGCCGACCCGGATCCGCGGCGCACAGTGGCGGAGATGACCGCGGCAGCGACCCGCTGCCCGCCTGGTCCCCTTCCGTCGGGGTCCACCTCCGGCTCCCTTACAGCCACGTCAGTGCGTCCTCGCGCTCCCTCCCTGTCCCGAGGAGTAGCCATGCTCGACACGATCATCACTCTCGTCGGAAACCTGGTCGACGACCCAGAACACCGGACGACGGCGAACGGCGCGTCCGTGTGCAGCTTCCGGCTGGCCTCGACACCCCGGCGGTTCGACCGGGCCGAGAATCGCTGGGTGGACGGAACGACGCTCTTCCTCCGGGTGTCGTGCTGGCGCCAGCTTGCCGACAACGTCGCCGCGAGCCTCGGCCGCGGTGACCGCGCGCTGGTCTACGGCCGGCTGCGGCAGCGCTCCTTCGAGACGAGCGAGGGGGAGCGGCGCGTCACCTACGAGATCGACGCCGACGCGGTCGGCGCCGAACTGACCTGGCATGCCGCCCATTCGGAGCGCCTCGCCCGCCGTCCCGCCGGGCCGTCGTCCATGCCCGTCGAGCCGGCCGGCCCGGCGGGCGCGGGCCCACTGGTGGACATCGACGCCTCCACCACCGGCGGCCTGTCCGCGCCGGAACCCGTCGGGGCCGTGACCGTGGGCGGTGCCACCCGGCTCGCGAACGTCCTGGTCGGGCAGGCGCCGCAGGCCGGGCCTACCGGGAATGCCACGGCGGAGGAACTTCTGCCGATCGGGGCGGCGTCGCTGGCCTCGGTCTCGGCAGGCGAGGGCCGACACGGATGACGGCCAACATGGCGCGCCAGCCGTGCCCGGGGGTCCCGCTACGGAGGCGCCCGGGCCATCCCGGCGGTCGCCGGTGCCAGCCAACGCACGCTGACCTGCTTGGCCGTGATTGTGGCGGTGCGCCCCGTGGGCGCCCGGCCCTGCCGCCCTCCATGCGCGGGCGGCTGGGTAGCGTGCCGGGAGTGAGTAGCCGGCGCGAGAGTGGAGCCACGCCCCGGCCGCGCCAGCCACCGGACGATCACGGCACTGCTGCCGTGGACGTGGCCGTGCCCCAGGCGGGCTCAGACGAGCCCCGGGCGGCCACCCCGCCTGGGCTGGTCACCGAGCGGGCCGCAGCGCCGGGCCGTGGCGGGCTGGGTCTGCGCGGGCGGCTGGCCGCCATGCCCGGTGAGGCCCGGTACGTGGCAGTGCTCGCGGTGCTGGCGGCGGCCGCCGCCGTCTTGCTGCGGCACACGGTGTTCCCGATGCTGTCGGTCAACAACGACGAGGGCATCTACCTGCTGTACGCGCGCACCCTCGCCGAGGGCCACCTCTTCCCGCGTGCGCCCCAGCCCGCGCAGTCCTACGTGCCCTGGCTGGGCGTCGTCGTCGACGACCACTACGTCCTGAAGTACACGCCGTTCGTGCCGGCGATCTTCGCGCTCGCGCTGCTGGCCTGCGGCACCGTCGATCCGGCCCTGGCCGTCGTCGTCGGCGCGGCGGTCGCGGTGACCTACCACCTCGGGGTCGAGCTGTCGGGCAGCCGGCGGGTCGCGGCGCTGTCGGCGACCCTGCTCGCGCTGTCCCCCCTGGTGCTGGTGCAGAGCGCGATGGTGCTCAGCTACCTGCCGGTGCTGGTCCTGCTGCAGGGCTGCGTCCTCGGGGTGCTGCGTGGGCGGCGGCGGGCGCGGGTCCGTCCGGTCGTGTTCGCGGGGCTGGCACTGGGAGTCGCGGCCGCGGTGCGACCCTACGACGTCGTACTGCTGCTGGCGCCGCTCGCGGTGTGGCTGGTGGTGACCTCCCCGGGCCGGCGCTGGTGGCTGCTGCGCTGGCTGGCCTGCGGACTCGCAGTGCCGATCATCATCACGCTGCTGACGAACCTTGCCGCGACCGGAAGCGCCCTTCGCCTGCCTTTCGCGCTGCTCGAACCGGACGACCGGCTCGGCTTCGGCCGGCGCAAGCTGTATCCGGACGACGGCTGGCACCACTTCGGCCTCGGCGACGGCCTGCGATCCGTCGGTGATCACCTGTGGCTGCTCGGTGGCTGGGCGTGCGGGGGAGTGGTTCTCGCGGTCGCGGCGATCACCGCGGCGGCCCGCCGACGGCTGACCGGCCCCGCGGCGATGCTCGGCCTGGGCGGGCTGGTCTTCCTGCTCGGCTACATCGGGTTCTGGGGGGCGTGGAACGCCGCCGAGCTGTGGGGCGGAATTCGTTATGTCGGCCCTTTCTATCTCGTTCCGGTGCTCATCCCGCTCGTGCACCTCGGCGGGAGTGGCTGTGTCTCGGGCGGGGCGGCGCTGCTCGCCTGGCGGCGGCGCGTGGGCCTGGGCCTGCTGGGCTCGGTGGTCGCCGCCGTCGTCGGCCTCACCTCGGTCATCCTGACCGGGGCGGTGCGTGACAACCTCGCCCTGACCGGCAACGACCAGGCCCTGAGCGCCATGCTGAACCGGCTGCCCGGCCGTCCGCTGGTGTTCGTCGCGGCCAGCCCGAAGTACCTCGGGCATCCCACGCCGGTGGTCGCCAACGGCCCGGACCTGGACGGTCGGGTCCTCTACGCCGTCGCCCGCGGCGTCGACGACCTCACCGTCCTGGCGGACCATCCCGATCGGCCGGCCTATCTGCTGCGCCTCGCGCAGGCCTATGACCGCTCACCCAGGTCGCCGTCAACGGCCCGGGTCGAGCGCCTCGCGTCGCGTAGCGGAGATCAGGTCCCCGTGACGATCACGGTCGGGGCGAACGCCACCTCGGCGCGGACCCGCTCCGCGCGTCTCGTGCTCACCGCCGGGACGCGGTCCCTGTCCGTTCCGGTCGACCCGTGGGCCGCGACCACACTGACCCTGCGGGTGGACGGCAACGGATTGGACCCGGCCGACGTGGCGGTGGCGGCGCGCGCCCGGTCGGCGAGCGACTCCCGTACGCGCAACGCCTCGGCGCGTCGGCGCGCGGCCTGCTCGATGCGGCGCTCGAGCTCGTCGGGACGGTAGGTGGCCCGGCGCGCGGCCAGGGCGCTCACGCTCGTCGCCAGCTCGGGTGAGCCGACCCCGTCCGGCGCCGAGGCGGACGGTGCGTCGGCATCGGTGAGCGACACGCACAGCTGCCGCAGGTCGGCCGGCAGTTTCGCCCGCAGTACCCGCAGCGCCTGCGCCTTCTGACTGGTGACCAGGACCCGCTGCCCTTCGGCGAGCAGCGCGCAGATCAGGTTCGCGATCGTGTGGGTCTTGCCGGTGCCCGGCGGGCCCTCGACGACGACGCCGTTGTCGTGGCCGAGCCGTTCCAGCACCCGGGCCTGCTCGGGGCTCGCCGGCAGTGGCAGCAGCGGGTCGGTGCCGAGCACGGCGCCGCTCGTCGCGCCCTCGGCGGCCAGCCACGCGAGCCGTTGCGGAGTGTCCAGGGTGGCGACGAGCTGGGCGAGGCCCAGCGGCGGCGCGCCGCCACCGCGCAGTGACTCGATCATCCGCTCGTAGTAGCTCAGCAGCGCCGCCTGGTCGCGTACCCGCAGGACCAGGGCCGGCGCGAAGGCCACCCGCGGACCGGCCGCGCCGACGGGTACGGGCGGGGGAGTGTCGCCGGGGTCGAAGCCCTCGGTGGGGACGTCCAGGGCGACGGTGAGCCAGTCCCGCAGCGCCCGCGCGTCGTCGGCGCCGAGCGGGGTCGACGGCCGGTCGTGCAGGCGGTCGTGCAGGCTGTTCGTCCGTTCCCGGCGGAACTCGGGCTGGTCGTCGAGCAGCGGCCCGTCGCCGAGGCGGGTGGACGTTCCCGCCGGCACCCGGATCCGCAGGTCCGAGCTGACCGGGTCGATCTCCGCGCTGACCCGGGTGGTCAGCAGGTGCTCGCGGATCAGCGGGCCGCCACCCGGGCGCCAGGTCAGCAGGCCCGTCGCGAGCACCAGCTCCAGCGCGTCCCCCTCCTGGGCGAGCCGGGCGGCGACGGCGTGCAGGGTCGTGTGCAGCGCGCGGCGCTCGGCGTCGGCACGGGCCCGCCCCGCCCAGATCCGCCACGCCGGCAGCCACCCCCGATACGCCTGCGCGGCCTCGGCCTCGGCCTCGGCGTCAGCGACGGCATCGGCATCGGCATCGGCATCGGTATCGCCATGGGAATCCGGGTCGCTGTCGGTGTTCGGCGCGGGCCCGAGCCAGGTCGGGGGGTGCGCCGGGTCCGCGTGTGCCGCGTCGGGCAGGTCTACGCGGCCGGCCAGGGCGGCGGGCAGCGGGGG
>NZ_JALKFU020001151.1 GCF_023242965.2 Frankia sp. AgKG'84/4 | reverse complement strand
ATAATAATCCAGTTCGGGCGGCGTGCGCCGCGGGTGTTCGCTCGCCGCAGGCCCCGGTGCGTCTCGTCGCGGCGGGGTTTCCCGCCACGTCCTCCTCGGCCGCGGCCGGGGGATGGGCGGCCAGGCTCGTCGAACTCAGCGACGGACTGGCCCGGGAGGTCGAGCAGCGCTGGAGCGACGCGGCGAAGGAGCTGCACGCGCACAACCTGCTGCCCGTGCGCTGGGCGCCGGCGCCGGCGGAACTCTTCGACGACTGGACGGTTCTCCGGGACCGGGCGTCCCACGCCGGTGCGGGCTGGCCGACACCGGCGCCGGAAGGCTGGGCCGTCGGTCCGCAGGCTCTCGAGGGTGGCCCCGACAACCTGCTCGACGTGGTGCGCAGCGTGCCGACGAGGCGGCTGGTCGTTCTGGGGGAGGCCGGTGCGGGCAAGTCGACGTTGCTGCTGCGGGTCGCGCTGGACCAGCTGCGCCGCCGCCGGGACGAGGGCGGCGGGGTGGTGCCGGTCCTGTTGCATCTCGGCAGCTGGGACCCGAAGCGTTCGTTCGCCGCCTGGCTGCGGGAGCAGCTCGCCGGCCACCGATGTGTGCGGGCCGCGATGGCCGCGGATCCGGCCGTGCCCGCGGACCTGCTGCGCAGCGGCCTGCTCCTGCTGCTCCTGGACGGTTTCGATGAGATCGCCGGTGATCCTGGCGACGCGATGGCGGGCCTGGGCGCCGACCTGGAGCCCGCTCAGCAGACGGTCGTCGCCTCGCGGCTCGACCGGTACCGACAGGGCGCCGCAGTGACCCGGCTGACCGTGACCGCGGGCGTACAACTTCAGCCTCTGAGCACTCAGGACGCCCTTCGGCACCTGCGTGAGAGCGCCGGCACGGGCGAGCGGGCGGGCCTGGCCGATCATCAGGGCCCCGACCGGTGGGAGAAGGTGCTGGGCGCCCTCGAGGCATCCCCGGTCCCGGCACCCCTCACCGCGCTGACCATCCCGCTCTGGCTGACCCTGGCCCAGCGCATCTACTCCGGCCGCCGCGACGCGGACAATCCGCCGCCGCACCCGAACGAGTTGCTGCGACAGCCGGATCGGAGCGCGCTGGAGGGGTACCTGCTCGACCGCTTCATCGACGCACGATATGGGCCGGACCCGACCGACGCGCGCCGGTGGCTCGCCTTTCTCGCCCGCCAGGTCGAACTTGGCGGCCATGGCCTGGACGTCGCGTGGTGGAGCCTGCCGGGGGCGGTGCGGCCGGGTCCGGCGCGCTCCGCCCTCGCCGCCGCGGCCGCCGCGCTGGTGGGGCTCGGCGCACTCTCGGCGCTGCTGTCCGGTCTTGCCCTCACGGTGCTCGCCAGGCGGAACACGCCGACGCTGCTGAACCTGCTGCGCTGGCCCGGCATCCTTTTGCTGCTCGGCACGTGCGTGTGGTGGGCGGTGGTGTCGACGTCGGTCTTCAGCGAGCTTGGCGGGTACGCGACCTGGGGTCGGCGCCTGCCCGAGCGCGGGGTGCGGCGCTCGCGGGAGCCGGGACGCCTGCGGGACAGGATCCTGCCCGCCTTCGTTGTCTTCCTCCTGCCGATCAGCTACGTGGCGGTGAGCCCCAGGCTTCGCGAGGGCTACGGCATCGCCGACGCCGCGGTCACCTTCACCGTGATCGGCGCGGGCATCACCTGGGCGTGGTGGCGGCTGCACGACGTCAACGCCGGTCCTCCGCCCGGAACTCCGGTCGACAGCCCGACCGCGTCGCTGGCGGCCGACCGGCGGGTGTTCCTCCGGCTGGCCGCCGAGTTCGGCGCGGCGGTGACACTGGGCGTCTGGGCGTGGTTCTCGGCGCTGTACTTCTACGTCTGGCCGCAGCGGACCATCGTGGTCCTCGGCACGGGCCTGGTGGTCGCCCTCGTCGTGGGACCGCCCTGCGCGCTCGCGGGGGCCGCCGCGAAGACGGCCTGGGGGCCGTACATCCTCACCCGGCACTGGCTCGCGCTTCGCCGCCAGCTTCCCCGCGACCTCGCCGGGTTCCTGGCGGCCGCGCACGACCCGCACGAGGCCGGCGTGTTGCGGCGCGTCGGACCCGTGTACCAGTTCCGCCACGTCGAGCTGCAGCGCCGGCTGGCCGGCAGTGCGCAGAGCCCACAGCTGACCCGGCTTGCCGCCGAGCTGCGGGCTCGCCTGCTCGCCCGCCTGCCGGTCGACGATGCGCTCGCCGTGCACTGCCAGCCCGTCGACATCGACCTTGCCGAACCGTGGCCGACGACGGGCCCACTGCGGGTGGGCCATGGCGGCGACACCACCGTGGGTCACGCCCTCACGGGTGTGAGGGTTCCCAGACTGGTTGTCCTCGGGTCGCAGGGATCAGGGCGGACGACCGCCCTGACGCGCCTCGCGCTGGAACTTCTCGACTGCCGGCGTCCCGGCGGGCCCGTGCCCATGCCGTTGTCTCCGTGCTCCTGGCAACCGCAGCGGCAGCGTTTCGCGGACTGGCTGGAGTACGAGATCAGACGGCGGCACACCACGCTGGCCGCGGCCAGCGCCCAGGTGACGGGCGCTCGTGCCCTGGTCGACAGCCGCAAGGTGATCCCGTTCCTCGACGGCTTGGAGGACCTCGAACCCGCCTGTCGCGCAGCGGCGATCAGCGGCATCAACGAGTGGCTGGCCGCCGACGGCGGGCTGGTCCTCGGCGCCGACCGGGCGTGCCTGGGTGAGACTCCGGCGCCCACGCGGGCGGAGCGGCCTGTGCGGCTCGAGGGTGCTCACGCCGTGGAGCTCCGCCCGATTCCCGCGGTGACCGCGGCGCGGTATCTCGCGTGCTGGCCGACCGGCGGGGCGAGACCACCGGTCCCAGCCAC
>NZ_JALKFU020001150.1 GCF_023242965.2 Frankia sp. AgKG'84/4 | reverse complement strand
GCGCTGCGCGCGTCGGCCGCCGCGCTGCGCGCCCACCTCGCCGACCATCCCGAGCAGGCCCTCGCCGACGTCGGGGTGGCGCTGCGACGGCGATCGGCCTTCGAATACCGGGCCGCGCTGCGCACGGAGGACCGCGGGAGCCTGCTCGTCGGGCTGGACGCGCTGGCCGCGGGCGCACCCATGGCCGAGGTCCGCGAGGGCGTCGCCCGCTCCGGCCGGTCGGTCGTGTTCGTCTTCCCCGGCCAGGGCACGCAGTGGGCGGGGATGGCGACCGGCCTGCTCGTGGACTCGGCGGTCTTCCGCGAGCGCATCGAGCAGTGCGCCGAGGCGCTCGCCCCCCATGTGGACTGGTCGCTGCCCGACGTACTACGCGGCACGGCCGGGGCGGCATCGCTGGACCGGGTGGACGTCGTCCAGCCGACGCTGTTCGCCGTGATGGTGTCGCTGGCGGCGCTGTGGCGTTCCCACGGGGTGGAACCGGCGGCGGTCGTCGGACACTCGCAGGGCGAGATCGCCGCCGCCTGCGTCGCGGGCGGACTGTCCCTGGCTGACGCCGCGCGGGTGGTGGCGCTGCGGGCGAAGGCGCTCGGGGCGCTGGCCGGGCGTGGGGGCATGGTCGCGGTGGCGTTGCCGGTCGAGGAGGTCCGGGCGCGGCTGGCGCCGTGGGCGGCGGACCTGTCCGTCGCCGCGGTGAACGGCCCGCGCTCGACCGTGGTGGCCGGCTCCACCGACGCGCTCACCGCACTGTCAGCCGACTGTGAGGCCGCGGGGGTCCGGATCCGTCGCATCCCGGTCGACTACGCCTCGCACTCGGCCCAGGTCGACGAGATCGGGCCACGGCTGCGCGAGCTGCTCGCACCGGTGCGCCCGCGGACGGCGTCGGTGCCGGTGTACTCGACGGTCACCGGCGGCCTGCTCGACACCGCGGACATGGACGCCGAGTACTGGGTGACGAACCTGCGGCGGACGGTGCGCTTCGACGAGGCCACCCGCGCCCTGCTCGCCGCCGGACACGACGTGTTCGTCGAGGTGAGCCCGCACCCTGTCCTGACGGTCGGCATCCAGGAGACGATCGACGGGACGCCGGCGGAGCCGAACGCGGACGCCGGCGATCCGGTCACCGTCGCGACGCTGCGCCGCGACGAGGGTGCGACACCCCGGATGCTCGACGCGCTGACCGAGGCATACCTGCACGGGGTCGACGTGCGCTGGCCGGACGCCGCCGGTGACGGCCCGCCCCCGGTCGACCCGCCGGACGTCGCGGCGGTGACGACCAGCCTGCCCACCTATCCCTTCCAGGAGCGGCGCTACTGGTGGGCGGCGACGTCACCCGCCGCGGCCGGCGACGTCGCCGCCGCGGGGATCACTCCCGCCGACCATCCGCTGCTGGGCGGGGCGGTCGAGCTCGCGGACGGCCACGGTCACGTCCTGACCGGCCGGCTGTCCCGGCGGACGCATCCCTGGCTCGCCGACCACATGTTCGCCGGCTCCGTCCTGCTGCCAGGCACCGGGTTCGTCGAGCTGGCGCTGCGCGCGGCCGAACAGGTCGGCTGCGACCGGGTCGAGGAGTTCACCCTCGACGCCCCGCTGATCCTGCCCGAACGGGACGCGGTGGACCTTCAGCTGCGGATCGGCGGTCCTGACGACGAGGGGAACCGTGCCCTGATCCTGCACGCCCGCCCCGCGGGCGACCCCGGCGCCGACTGGGTCAGGCATGCCGGTGGCCTGCTCGCCGGGGAGGCGACGGCCGGCGGGGTGGCCGGGCCCGGTCCGGCCGACGAACCCGCGTTCGCCGAGCTGGCGGGAAGCTGGCCGCCACCGGGCGCCTCGGCGGTGGATCTCGACGGCGTGTACGAGCGTTTCGCCGCCGCCGGCTACACCTACGGGCCGGCCTTCCAGGGCCTGCGGTCGGTGTGGACTCGCGGCGCGGATGTCTTCACCGAGGTCGCGCTGGCACCGGACCTCCAGGGCGCGGCCGGTGCGTTCGGGCTGCACCCGGCGCTGCTGGACGCCGCTCTGCAGAGCCTGTGGGTCGCCGCCACGGCCGACGAGGGCGCCGACTCCGGTGGCCAGGGCGCCCGCCTGCCGTTCTCCTGGGACGGGGTGTCCCTGCTCGCGGCGGGCGCCGGCCGGCTGCGGGCCCGGCTGAGCCCGCTGGGCCCCGACCGGACCCGGATCGTCCTCGCCGATCAGGGCGGAAGCCCGGTCGCCGTGGTGGACTCCCTGGTCACGCGGCCGGTCGGAAACCAACCCGTGGGGCTCACCGGTGTCGGCGACCGGCTGTTCGCACTCGACTGGGTCGTCTCGGCCGCCGGACAGACACCGCGGACGGTCCAGCCCTGGGCCGTCCTCGACGTCGGGCAGCCGGCGACGGACGGGGTCCGGGGGCGCTCGACCCGCTCGTACCCCGATCTGGACGCGCTCGCGGCCGCCCATCCGAGCACCGATCCGCCCGCGGTGGTTCTCCTGCCCCTTCTCCCCGTCGGGGCCGAGGCGCGGGACGTGCCCGGCGACCCGCCGGAGGAGGTGCGGCGGGCGACCCACCGGGCGTTGGCCTGGCTGCAGGCCTGGCTTGCGGACGAGCGTTTCGGGTCGTCCCGGCTGGTGCTGGTGACCCGGGGGGCGGTGGCGGCGCGACCCGGGGAGGACGTGCGCGATCTCGCGGGCGCCGCGGTGTGGGGCCTGGCGCTGTCGGCGCTGGCGGAGGCTCCGGACCGGTTCGTGCTGCTCGACCTGGACCCCGGAGACGCCCTGTCGACCGACGAACTGGTCGCCGCGGCGCTGGCGAGCGGGGAGCCGCGGCTGGCGATCCGGGACGGCGCCGCCCGGGTCGCCC
>NZ_JALKFU020000637.1 GCF_023242965.2 Frankia sp. AgKG'84/4 | reverse complement strand
GCCGGGGCCTCGCTCGCGCGCTGCTCGCGCAGCGCCTCGGCGAGCCGGGCGACCTGGGAGAGCGGGGCGGCGAACAGGCCGACCGCGCCAGCCAGGGAGCCCTTCATCGCGCCGGCGAGCTTCGCCAGCAGGATCTCCCGGGACTCGAGGTCCGCGAGCTTGCGGATCTCGTCCGCGGACATCGCCTTGCCCTCGACGATGCCGCCCTTGACGACGAGCGCGGGGTTCGCCTTGGCGAAGTCGCGCAGCCCCTTCGCCGCCTCGACCGGGTCGCCGGAGACGAAGGCGACGGCGGTCGGGCCGACGAACAGGTCGTCCAGCCCGGTGACGCCGGCCTGCTCGGCCGCGATCTTGGTCAGGGTGTTCTTGACGACCGCGTAGCGGGCGCCGGCGCCGAGGGTGCGGCGCAGCTCGGTGAGCTGGCTCACCGACAGACCGCGGTACTCCGTGAGCACCGCGGCGGTCGAGGACCGGAAGTCCTCGGCGATCTCCGCCACCGCGGCGGCTTTCTCAGGTGTCGCCATGGGGCTCCTTCGGGGGTGTCGGCCGGCCACCCGATCAGCCCCGAGAGACGACAAACGCCCCGGCGCAGGCGCACGGGGCGGGAGGAGCAGACTTCCCGCGGCGGCGCCAGGGTCGGCACCGACGGAGGTAGTTCCGCCGTCCTTCGCTTTCCGTCACCTACGCGGGCCGCCCGGGGAGATCGGGCCTTCGGCCGTCCTTCCGGGTGAACAGGCCCGGAGATGACGGCGACCAGCGGTCTTCGGCGTGAAAGGTGGTTACTGCTCAGTGTACGCGAGCGTTCATGGTCGCGACCTGCTGGCCAGCCAGCCGGTCGCGACCGACGCGGAACTCAGGCCGCGACGTCTTCGAACAGGTTGCGGGTGCGGTTCGGGTCGACCGGGATGCCGGGGCCCATCGTGGTGGCAAAGGTGATCTTCCGGAGGTACCGGCCCTTCGCCGCCGACGGCTTCACCCGGACGATCTCGTCGAGGGCCGCCGTGTAGTTCTCGATGAGCTGGGCGTCGGAAAAGCTCGCCTTGCCGATGACGATGTGCAGGTTGCCCTGCTTGTCGACCCGGAAGTTGATCTTACCACCCTTGATGTCGCCGACCGCCTTGGCGATGTCCAGGGTGACCGTGCCGGTCTTCGGGTTCGGCATCAGGCCGCGCGGGCCGAGGATGCGCGCGATGCGACCGACCTTGGCCATCTGGTCCGGCGTCGCGACGGTGGCGTCGAAGTCCAGGAAGCCCTCCTGGATGCGGGCGACCAGGTCGTCGCTGCCGACGATGTCCGCGCCGGCGGCGGTGGCCTCAGCGGCCTTCTCCCCCGCGGCGAAGACGGCGACCCGGGGCGACTTTCCGGTGCCGTGCGGCAGGTTCACCGTGCCACGGACCATCTGGTCGGCCTTGCGCGGGTCGACGCCCAGCCGGATCGCGACCTCGACGGTTGCGTCGTACTTCGTCGACGTCGTCCCCTGCGCCAGCCGGACGGCCTCCAGCGGGCTGTAGAGATTGTCCGGGTTGATCTTCTCGGCGGCGGCGCGATACGCCTTGCTGCGCTTCATGCTGTCTCCTCGTGGTGCCGGCGGACGGGCAGGAGGCGTTCCCCTTGGCGGCCAGCCCGCGTACGGGCCGACGGGGTCGCCGCTGACCGCCCTCCCACGGCGTCGGTTCGGTGCTGCGGGCGGTGCGGTACTACGGGTGGTGCGGTGGTGCGAGCCGGGTGAACTAGTCGCCGACCGTGATGCCCATGGAGCGGGCGGTCCCGGCGATGATCTTCTCGGCAGCCTCGATCGTCGTGGCGTTGAGATCGGGCAGCTTCGTCTGGGCGATCTCGCGCACCTGGGCGGTGGTCAGCTTGGCGACCTTGTCCCGGTGCGGCGTGCCACTGCCCTTCTCGACCCCGGCGGCCTTGAGGATCAGGCGCGCGGCCGGCGGCGTCTTCGTGACGAAGGTGAACGAGCGGTCGTCGAACACGGAGATCTCGACCGGCACGACATTGCCAGTCTGCGACTCGGTGGCGGCGTTGTACTGCTTGCAGAACTCCATGATGTTCACGCCGTGCTGACCCAGCGCAGGGCCGACCGGCGGCGCCGGCGTGGCCTTGCCGGCGTTGATCTGGAGCTTGATGATCGCGGTGATCTTCTTTTTCTTGGGCGGCATGTGCTCGTCTTCCTACCGGGGTTCTACGGACCGAATCAGATCTTGGCGACCTGATTGAACTGCAGCTCGACGGGCGTCTCCCGACCGAAGATCGAGACCAGCACCTTCAGCCGCTGGGCGTCGAGGTTGATCTCGCTGATGGTCGCGGGGAGCGTGGCGAAGGGGCCGTCCATGACGGTGACCGACTCCCCGACCTCGAACTCCTGGACCCGAACGGTCTCGACCTTCTTCTCCTTCGGCGCTGCCGGGGCGAGGATCGACATGACCTCCTCGCGACGCAGCGGCGAGGGCCGGTTGGTCAGACCCACGAACCCGGTCACACCCGGAGTGTTGCGGACCGCGGACCAGGACTGGTCGGTGAGGTCCATCCGGACGTAGATGTAACCCGGGTACTTCTTCTGCAGGACCAGTTGCCGCTTGCCGTTCTTGACGACCGGGACCTCCTCGGTCGGCACCTCGATCTGGAAGATGTAGTCCTCCATGTTGAGGCTGGAGATCCGGGTCTCGAGGTTGGTCTTCACCTTGTTCTCGTAGCCCGCGTACGAGTGCACGACGTACCAGTCGCCCGGTGCGTCCTCGATCGCGCGGCGCAGGTCGGCCTCGTCGTCGCTCTCCTCCGGCGCCGCGGCGACAGGCGCGCTGGCGGCGACGGCGGGCGTCGACTCCGCGGCGGCGGGTGC
>NZ_JALKFU020000636.1 GCF_023242965.2 Frankia sp. AgKG'84/4 | reverse complement strand
GGCGCCGGCCGACCCGGTGGCCCGGCGGAGCCGGCCCACGCCGCTGCTGCGGGTGATGAGCGCGGCCCAGGCCAGCCCGCCCCCTGCCCACCCGACAGGGGCCGGGGCGGGCAGTGAAGCCACGGTGTTGCGGATTCTGGTGGCTGACGACCACGCGGTGAACCAGCGGCTGGTGCTGTTGCAGCTCACCGGCCTCGGTCACCGTGCCGACCTGGTGAGCAGCGGCGCGCAGGCCGTCGCCGTGGCCGCGCGCAGGCACTACGACGTTGTGCTGATGGACGTGCAGATGCCCGACATCGACGGCTTGGAGGCCACCCGCCGGATCCGGGCCCACCGCGGCGACCACGGGCCCTGGATCATCGCGCTGACCGCCAACGCGCAACCCGGCGCGCGGGAGGCCTGCCTGGCGGCCGGCATGGACGACTACCTCACCAAGCCGCTGGTCACCGCCGACCTCGTCGCCGCGCTGGCCCGCGCACGACCACCGGGCGCGCCCTGCGTCCTCGACCCGGACGCACTCGTGCGGCTGCGGGAGCTCGTCGGCCCGAACACGGCGACCCTGTCCGAGCTGATCGCCGATTTCCTCACCGACACCCCGGCGCTGGTGGACACGCTGCGGGCGGCGCGCTCCGACCCCGACTCCGCGTACCGCGCCGCGCACACCCTCCGAGGGCTCGGCGCCACGTTCGGCGCCACCGACCTGGCCCGGCTCTGCCAGCGGATCGAGACCCACGCCGGTGCCCCGGACGACGTGGACCCGCTGGTGCGGGAGGTCGCCGCCGAACACCACCGGGTCGCCCTCGCGCTGCGCTCCCTCGCCTGACGCCCCGGGCCACTTGGCCGATGCTTAACGGTTGCTAAGTGGTCGACTGTTGGCTACGCAGTGGGGGTCAGCGCTGCTCCCCGCAGACCGTCCACGGACCCGCGTCCGCAGAAAGGCAGACTGCGTTGAGCACCGTCAGCCCCCCGCACGATCCCGAAACCCAGGACCTCGCCACCGGCACCGCGACCAAGGAGACCCTGGAGGACTACACCCTCCGGTTCGCGCCGCGCAGTTACCGGCGCTGGGGCACCGGGGTCGTCGCCATCTCGGCCCTCGGCGGCATCGCCTACCTGGCGGACTTCGCCATCGGCGCCAACATCGGCATCTCCTACGGCACGACGAACGCCCTGTGGGGCATCGCGGTCTTCACCGTCGTCATCTTCCTGACGGGCTTCCCGCTGGCCTACTACGCCGCCCGCTACAACCTGGACCTCGATCTGATCACCCGGGGCAGCGGCTTCGGCTACTACGGCTCCGTCGTCTCGAACGTGATCTTCGCATCGTTCACGTTCATCTTCTTCGCCCTCGAAGGCTCGATCATGGCCCAGGGCCTGAAACTGGGCCTGCACCTACCGCTGTGGCTCGGCTATGCGACGTCGACGCTCATCATCTTCCCGCTCGTCGTCTACGGCATGAAACTGCTGGCCACCCTGCAGCTGTGGACGACGCCGCTGTGGCTGGTGCTGATGGTGCTGCCGTTCGCCTACCTGCTGATCCGCCACCCCGGCTCGGTCAACACGTTCTTCGACTACGGCGGCCAGGACGGCAAGGGCGGGTTCGACCTCGGCTCGGTGTTCCTCGCCGCCGGGGTGTGTCTGTCGCTGATCGCGCAGATCGCCGAGCAGATCGACTACCTGCGCTTCATGCCGCCGCGGACCCCGGAGAACTCGCGCCGCTGGTGGACCTCGATGATTCTCGCCGGCCCCGGCTGGGTGTTCTTCGGCGCCATCAAGCAGGTCATCGGCATGTTCCTGGCCGTCTACATCATCGCGAACGTCGCGGACGGCGCGGGTGTCGCCAACCAGCCGGTGCACCAGTTCCTGGAGATCTACCAGGACCTCCTGCCGCACTGGGCCGCGCTGGCCCTCGCCGTCGCCCTCGTCGTCATCAGCCAGGTCAAAATCAACGTGACGAACGCCTACTCCGGCTCGCTGGCCTGGACGAACTCGTTCACCCGGGTCACCAAGACCTACCCCGGAAGGCTGGTCTTCCTCGGCTTCAACCTGCTCGTCGCGGTCATCCTGATGGAAGCGGACATGTTCAGCTTCCTGAACACCATCCTGGCGTTCTACGCCAACTGCGGAATGGCCTGGATCGTCGCCGTCGCCTCTGACATCACCATCAACAAGTACCTGCTGAAGATCTCGCCGAAGAAGCCCGAGTTCCGCCGCGGCATGCTCTACGCCATCAACCCGGTCGGCTTCGGCTCGATGATTCTCGCCGCCGGCATCTCGATCATCGACTTCTACGGCGGCCTCGGCTCCGGCCTCAAGCCGTACTCGCCGCTGGTGGCGATCATTCTCGCCCTCGTCCTGCCCCCGATCCTGGCCCTCGCCACGAAGGGCAGGTACTACCTGCGCCGCACCGACGACGGCATCGACCTGCCGATGTACGACGAGTACGGAAACCCCTCCGGTGAGACGCTGACCTGCCACGTCTGCCACCAGGAGTACGAGCGCCCCGACATGGCCAAGTGCGAGACCCACGACGCCTACATCTGCTCCCTCGACCTCTCCACCGACAAGATCGGCGACCACGTGCTGCCCGCCCAGGTCTGACCCTCCGCCAGCGGTCGCTCCTCCGGCGGCCGGCCCGCGATCCCGTTGCGATGTCGACGGGTTCCGGGCCGGCCGCCGATTTGCGTGGCGCCAAGCAGCGCCAGGGCCCGCACCATGTGCTGAGTACCGCGCGGGAGTCCACTCCTCGTGCCCAGGGCACCGGCAGCGCAGCACCCGGTCGGGGTGAGTCCCACTGCGTGGTGTAGATCGGGAGCGGCTGGTTGATCGTCCGGGGTGCGGGTGTGTCGCTCCG
>NZ_JALKFU020000635.1 GCF_023242965.2 Frankia sp. AgKG'84/4 | reverse complement strand
CCTCCGTACGCCCCGGTGGAGACCGTGGTCGAACCCCCGGCCGTGCCTCCCACGGCGCCGGCGGAGCAGTCCTCGGCGCCGCCGGAGACCGCGGCGCCGACGTGGGTGTCCCGGTTGACGCTGCCCGCGGACGTGCCCCCGGCAGCGGTGGAGGCGGCCTGGACACCCGTGGACACGGCGCTGGGGGACCTGCGCACGGCCCGCGACGGATTCGAGGCGGCCTTCCCGGCGCACGAGCGGGACGGTGCTTCGACGCGGCCGCGTGCCGAGCTGACCCCGGGGCAGCGCCAGGCTCTCGACGATCTCAGCGCCGCCCGCGACGCCCTGGCCCGCGCTGTGGTCGGGCTGGAGGACCTGGGCCTGGACGTCGCCACCGTGCGCGCGGCCCAGCAGGCGGGTCCGCCGCCCGACCCGGCGCGCGACTTCGGCCCGGCGGTACGACCCAAGCAGATCAAGGACGGGGAGCTCGACGCGGCGAAGCTGCTGCGGGTGAACCCGCTGTGGACGCCGCTGGCGGAGTTCTCCCCGAAGCATGTCGAGGGCGCGTCACGAGAGATGCTGTGGCAGTACGCCGCGACCGAGGACGGCACGATCTACCTGGGCAGCGAGGAACCGCTGACGGTCGTCCCCGCGGACCAGCTTCGTGACCTGCACCGCGACATCACGACCCGGCGTGGGGAGCTGGCGAACGCGGCGGGCACACTCCAGAGGCTCCTGGCCGGCCCGCTCACCTCGCCGGAGGGCACCGCGCCCGGCACCGTGTCGCTGACCCGCGACCAGCTCGCGTCGGCGCGCGAGGTGCTCGGGGCGCGGCGGGTGGAGTCCCCGCACGGTGCGGCGGCCGCGTCGTGGGAGAGCCACCTCGACGACCTCTCCGGCCCGCCTGCGACCGTCGATGGTGGCGCGCCGGCGGCGGAGCCGTCCGCGGTGGAACTCACCCCGGAGCGGGTCGAGGAGCTGCGCCGGGTCGTCGACGGGCTGCGCGAGGAGTTCGCCAGCGAGGCCGCCGAGTCGTACGACACCTTCACCGCGAGCCTGACGATGCTCGGCCACCCCACGGTCGCGGTCGGCTTCGACGGGCAGGGCCGCACTGTGGCGCCCAGGGCCCGGGTCAGCGGTGAGCTGCGGTTCGGGCCGAACGGCGAACTCGTCATCAACGACCAGTCCGGCCGGTACATGAGCAAGAAGGTCCGCGGCGAACCATCGGCCGAGGACCTGACCCGCTGGATCAACGAGGTGGCCCGGCAGCTCTCCGTGCGCCTCGGCCGGCCGGTGCGCGCCGAACTGCTCAAACACGCCGCCGCCGCCGCGGCCCCGGCCCCCGCGGTGCCCGCCCAGCCGGCCCCGGCGGCCCCGGCGGCGACCGCACCCGAACCGGCACCGTTGATCATGGCTGGGACGATGCCGCCGTCGGCGTGGGCGTCCCGGCTCGGCGTCACCGAACCGGCGGCTGTCGACGCCCTCAGCAACGCGTGGACGCGGGTGCAGGAGGCCGAGCGGGACCTGCGTGCCGCGAGGCAGACCCACTCCGCCCTGTTTCCGCGCCCCGGTGAGGGCGGCGTGTCCACCTCCCAGGCCGCCGGCACCGGCAAGGCACCGCTCAGCCAGGCGCAGCAACAGGCCGAGGCCGACCTGACGCAGGCCCGGGAGGCGCTGGGCACGGCGACGGCCGGCCTCGAACACCTGGGATTGGGCGTCGAGGAGGTGCGCGGGGCCTACACCGACGCCGGCCGCCAGCAGCGCGCCGGCCACGGCGGCCTGTTCGGCGCCGGGCCCCCAGCCCTCGTCGACGAGGTCGAGCTGCCCGCGGACGACGTCGGACCGTCCGGCGAGGACGTCGAGGCGTCCGTCGAGGACGCCGGTCCGGTTCCTGCCGGCTTCGCACCGGCCCCCGACGGCGTCGGGACACCCGTCGCCGGGGCGGCCCGGGGACCGGCGGCGGCCGGCGCTCGCACCCCCGCGCACTTGCTGTTCGGCGGGCGTCCGCCCACCGGCGAAGCGCCGCCGCCGTACCGCGCGCCCGCACCGGAGTACCAGCCTGACGTGTCCGACCAGCCTGACGTGTCCGACCAGCCGACCGTGTCGCGGGAGAACTCCGCGGCGGAGGTGTTCCCGACCGAGGTGACCGAGGCGGAACGCGACGACCAGGGCTCCGTCCGGCTCAACCCGCTGTGGACGCCGCTGGCCGACTTCTCCGGCAAGCGGCTGGAGGGCGCGCCGGCCGGCGCGGTGTTCACGTTCACGATGGTGGGGCAGCGGCAGATCTACCTCGGCGGTGATCCGGCGACGACGCTGCCCGCGGCGTCGCTCGAGGAGGTGTACGACTGGGCGGCTCAGGCCAGGGCGCAGCGGGGCGAGCCGGTGCCGAGCCGGGAGGAGTTCCTCGCCGGGCTCTCGGCGCAGGGCCAGCCGACGGTCGCGGTGGGCTTCGACGAGTCGGGGGCCACGGTGACGCGGCCGGTGTGGATCGCCGGCGAGCTCGCGCGGCGCCCCGACGGCACCTGGACGATCAACGACAACGCCCCGCGGTACCCCGGCCTACGCGAGGTACCGCCGGGAGTGCGACGCCTGCAGCTCGCCGGCGTGGCACGCCAGCTCACCGCCCAGTTCGGCATCCCGGTCGCGGTCCAGGCGCCGGCCGTGACGGCGCCCATCGTGCCGACCGGGACGGCTCCCTGGGCCGTGACCGCGCCGGTGTCCCCTTCCACCCTGCCGGCGCCGTTCGACGACTGCGTCGAGGTGCCACCCCGGGCGCCGGCGCCCCCCGCGGTGCCCGCCGTCGACGCGACGACGGTGGAGCTGCACGAGGCGCGGCTGGGATACCTCGCGGCGATCGGAGCGCACCGGCAGGCCTTCGCC
>NZ_JALKFU020000634.1 GCF_023242965.2 Frankia sp. AgKG'84/4 | reverse complement strand
GCCCTGACGCGCGTACTGCCGGCGCGGGTGCTGCCGTCGGCGCGGCCCTGTCGATCAGCGCGGGCCGGGGACCCGGATTCGGCGCCGATGTCGCGCAGCCGCGCGACGAGGGCACCCGACATCGCCGGGGCCTCCATGGCCACCAGCAGGCCCTTGACCTGGCGCAGCTCCACGACCTCCGCCTGGCACCGCGCGCAGCCGGCGAGGTGCGCCAGCGCGCGGTCCCGCGCGTCGTGGTCCAGCTGATGGTCGATGAGCGGCGACACCCGGTCGCCGAGGTGCTCGGTCACGCGGGCCGCTCCGCGGGAGCACCACCCTTGCCACCGGCGGGCACGGCCCCACGCCGTCGCCCGATTCTGCCTCGCCCGTCGTCCCGTTCGCGGCGCCCGGCCGGCTCTGCGACCGGCTGGTCACCGCGCGCCGGCGCCACGGGCCGCCCACCCATACCGGTGAGCGCTTCGTCCAGGCCGTCGTTCTCGGTGGCCAGCAGGACGCCCTCGCCGCGCGGCGCGCGGTCGGCCAGCGCCGCTCGCAGCATCGCCCGGCCTCGGGAGATCCGGCTGCGCACCGTGCCCAGTTTGACTCCGAGCGTCTGCGCGATCTCCTCGTAGGAGAGTTGCTCGATGTCGCACAGCACGACGGCGGCACGGAAGTCCGGCGGCAGCGCGGCGAGCGCCGCCTCCACATCCGCGTCGAGGTGCGCCTCGGCGTAGACCGCCTCGGGGCTGGCCTCTCGGCCGGCGAGACGCTCGGTGTCCTCGGGCAGCGCGTCGAAACGAATCTTCTGCTGCCTGCGGACACGATCGAGGAAGAGGTTGGTCGTGATCCGGTGCAGCCATCCTTCGAAGGTGCCTGGCGTGTAGTCAGCCAGGGATCGAAAGACGCGCACGAACACGTCCTGGGTGAGGTCCTCGGCGTCGTGGGCGTTGCCAGTGAGGCGGTAGGCCAGGCGGTAAACCCGGTTGCCGTGCTCGCGGACCACGTCCTCCCAGGACGGGGGAACCCAGGCGGAAGCATCTGAGGTGGCGGCGGCGCCGGCGGCGTCGGAACCCGCCCCGGAGTCCTGCGCAGCCACAGCCGCCTCTCGGTCGGTTCTCGTCGAACGTACCCGACGACCCGGCCATGGAGCGGCGAATCCCGCTGCGGACACCGATGTTTCTCCCTTCCGTGCTCGACACGGTGCGCGTCGACCAGATGAACGCGCGTCTGTGCTCTCACGTTCCCGTAGGCTGCGGATGTCATGCCCCAGACAGACATCGGCGAGCTGGGATCGGCCGCCGCCTACGCCGAGGGCTTCCTCCTGGAAGACCCCATCCTTCGTGCTGCCCGCTCTCGCGCCGAGGAAGTCGGGATCGTTCCCGTCAGTCCCGGTGCCGGCGCGGTGCTGCGTTTCCTCGCCGCCTCCGTCGGCGCCCGCGCGGTCGTGGAGATCGGTACCGGCACCGGCGTGTCCGGTACCTGGCTGCTTCGCGGAATGCGCCCGGACGGCACCCTGACCACCATCGACGTCGAGGCCGAGCACCTGCGCCTCGCGCGCCGCACCTACGCCGAGGCGGGGATGGCGCCGGGCCGCTCCCGCCTCATCACCGGCCGCGCCCTGGACGTCCTGCCTCGTCTCACCGACGGTGCCTACGACCTGGTGTTCTGCGATGCCGACCGGCGCGAGGGCAGCGAGTACCTCACCCAGGCGCTGCGGCTGCTGCGGCCCGGAGGTGTGGTCGTGTTCGCGGGTGTGCTGGCGGACGGCCAGGCGGCTGACCCCAACGTGCGCACCCCCGACGCGATCGCGGTCCGCGAGCTCGCTACCGCGGTGCGCGACGACATCCGGCTCACCCAGATGCTTCTCACCACCGGCGGCGGCCTGCTCGTCGCGGTGGTCGCGAAGTCCTCGCCGGTCGGGTAGCCCGGTCCGCGAGCAGCCGGTGACCGCGGGGGCACGCGAACGGGCCGGAGGAAATCCCCCCGATCGGCACCTTCGCTGGTCGCCGGGGCCGGTTCGCCTCCCGGCGGGAGGCGATCTCCCCGGTCGGTGCCAGGCGGAGGGCGAGCAACCGGAGTCGCGTAATCTGCCCTCATAGGTGACAGTGCGACATGATGGGGAGTGGATGGCACCGGCCCGGGAAGACCGGCGCTACGACGGCCCCGGCGCGCAGGTCGGTTATGACGACCGCGCTGCGTGGGCCGGGCCGAACCATCGCGACCGACCCGCCGACCCCGGCCGGGCGAACCCCGCCGCTCCCCTGGACCGTTCCTCCGCCCGGGCCCACGGTCACCGGGAGAGTCACGCCGCCCGCGGCGGCCACGACGACCGCTACGGCGGCTATCGCCGCGATCAGGACGATCCTTCCCCCACCGGCGGCCACGTCACCGGCGGCTACGTCACCCGCGAGGACGGTTACGACGAAGGCCGCTTCGGCGAGAGCGATCCCTACCGCGGTGACCGGTATGACGGCGACCGGCACGACGCCCCGCACCACGGCGACGACTGGCGGTACGGGAGCGACCAGTACGGCGTTGATCAGTACGGCGTTGATCAGTACGGCGTTGATCAGGACGGCGACCCCTACGGCCAAGACCGGCGTGGCGGCGACCAGCACGGCGGCGACCCGCGGGGCGACGACCCCCGGGGCGGCAGCGGTCGGCGGGGCGTCGGCTGGCCCAGCAATCATGCGGACACTCCCGCTGCCCGGCGGGGCGCCGGCGCGCCCGGCGCCCGGGAGGGCTACGGCGGGCACGGCCCGAACCCAGAGCCCAGCCCGTACGGCGAGACAGCCGTGTATGGCGGCACCCGCTCGCCGTCCGCCCGTTCCTACGGCGCCGCCTCGGTAGGCCGGGAGCGGGCGGCCCGTGACGGCCGGGCGC
>NZ_JALKFU020000633.1 GCF_023242965.2 Frankia sp. AgKG'84/4 | reverse complement strand
GGCGCAGGGGTGGCGGCGGGCGGGCGGCGGCGCCGGCCGCGGCGGACTACGCGGACTATCCCCAGGACCCGGCCGGATACGACGACTATCCGGACCAGCGCTACGGCGACGTGGACCCGCGGCCCGACTACGACCCGCGGCCCTTTCCCACCGACGCGTCCCCCTACCCGTCGTACGGGCAACCGCCGGCCCGCGCGGAGGATCCGCAGCGCCGCCCGGGCGGTCCGGGACCGGCGGGCTGGGCCTGATCCGATGCTGCGCGCCACCCTCAAGAGCCTGCTGGCCCGCAAGATCAGGCTGGTCCTGTCCATGCTGGCGGTTATCGTCGGCGTGAGCTTCGTGACCGGGACCCTGGTCCTCACGGACACGCTGAACAAGACGTTCGACACGCTGTTCGCCAACGTCAACAAGAACGTGAGTGTCGACGTGCGGGCGGTCAACCAGATCGATCCGGCCAGCGACGCGGGCCGCCCGCCGCTGCCCGCCACGATCGTCGCCACCGTCGCCGGCGTGGACGGTGTGCGCGCGGCGGTCGGGACCGTCACGGGCCAAGCGGTCCTCATCGACCCGACGACGGGCAAGCCCCCGAAGACCGGGGCTCCGGGCATCGGGCAGAACTGGACCGGCGCTCAGCCCACCGCCACCGAGCGGATCGTCGAGGGGCACGCGCCGGGGCCCGGCGAGATCGTCGTCGACAAGGCCAGCGCGCGCAAGCTGCACCTCACCGTCGGCGGCAAGGTCTCGGTGCAGACCAAAGCCGCGCCGGTGGCCTACACGCTGGCCGGCACCTTCGAGGTCCCCGGGCAGGACGGCTTCGGTGGGGCGTCGGTCACCGCCTTCGACACCGCCACCGCCCAGCGGCTGCTGCTGGCCCCGAACCAGTTCAGCGCGGTGCACATCGCCGCCGCGGACGGCCTCGGTCAGCAGGAGCTGCGCACCCGGGTCGCCGCAGCGCTACCCGCGGGGATCGAGGCGATCACGGGCGAACAGCTGGCGGACGAGAGCGCCAGCGCCATCCAGCAGGCCATCGGCGGATTTTCGATCTTCCTGCTGGTCTTCGCCGCGATCTCCGTGTTCGTCGGCGCCTTCATCATCTTCAACACGTTCACGATGCTGGTCGCCCAGCGGGTGCGGGAGCTGGCACTGCTGCGCGCGATCGGCGCGAGTCGCCGGCAGGTGCAGGTGTCCCTGCAGGTCGAGGCGGCGGTCGTCGGCACGGCGGGGGCCACCGCGGGGCTGGTGGTCGGCGCCGGCCTCGCCGTACTGCTGCGGGCCGCCGTCGGCGCGTTCGGCGTGGACCTGCCCAACGGCGCGCTGGTGTTCGCGCCGCGCACGATCGTCGTCGCCTACGCCGTGGGCGTCGTGATCACCTGCGTGGCGGCCTACATTCCCGCCCGCAAGGCGGCCTCGGTGCCACCGGTGGCCGCGATGCGGGAGACCTTCGTGCTGCCGGCGCGGTCCCTGCGGCTGCGCGCGATCGCCGGCTGCGTGCTCAGCGCCCTCGGCGTGCTGCTGCTCGTGGCGGGCACGGCGTCGGCGGGCAAGACCGGCGCCATCGCCGTCGGTGTCGGCGCGGCGGGGATCTTCCTCGGTGTCGCGACGCTGTCGCCGCAGCTGTCCAGCCCGGTCATCCGGGTGCTCGGCGTGCCGTTCATCTCCGTGTTCGGCACCACCGGCCGGCTCGGCCGGGAGAACGCCATGCGCAACCCGCGCCGCACCGCCTCGACCGCCTCCGCGCTCATGATCGGCCTGGCCCTGGTCAGCGCGTTCTCGATCCTCGGGCAGTCGATCAAGGAGTCGGTGAGCAGCACCGTCAAGAACAGCCTCGGGGCGGACTTCTACCTGACCACCCAGGGGTTCGGCACCGGCTTCAGCGGCCAGGTCGTGCGGGATCTTTCCGGCCAGCCTGGCATCGACGTGGCCACCGGCCTGCGCGGCGGTGCCGCGAAGGTCAACGACCACACCATCGCGCTGCTCGCCGGAGATCCCGCCGGCCTGCTCGACGTCCTGGCCATCAAGAAGGTGGCCGGTGACATCAACGCCCTGGGTGACGGGACGATCCTCGCCGAGTCCACCACCGCCAAGAACGAGCACCTCACCGTCGGCCAGAAGGTCAAGGTCGCTTTCGCCGACGGCACCGAGGAGCTGACCCTCGCCGGCACGTACAAGAAGAGCCAGGTGGCCGGGTCGTGGATCGTCTCCACGGCCCAGTTCGCCCGGCACAACCACGACGACCTCGACCAGTTCGTCCTGATCAAGCGGGCCGCGGGCGCCGACCCCGCGGCGGTGCGGGCCGAGATCGACAAGGTGGTCAAGCCGTTCGGCACGGTCGAGGTGCGCGACCAGTCCGAGTTCGTCGCCCAGCAGGAGAAGCAGGTCGACCAGCTGCTCGGCTTCATCTACGTGCTGCTGGCCCTCGCAGTCATCATCGCCCTGTTCGGCATCGTGAACACGCTGGCGCTTTCCGTGATCGAGCGGACCCGCGAGATCGGCCTGCTGCGTGCCATCGGGATGTCCCGGGGCCAGATGCGGGCCATGGTGGTGATGGAGTCCACGATCATCTCGGTGTTCGGCGCGGTGCTGGGCGTGGCCGTGGGCAGCGTGTTCGGCTGGGCGCTGACGAAGGCACTCGCCTCGCAGGGCATCAACACGTTCGCCTACCCGACCTCGACAATCATCATGGTGATCATCGTCGGGGTCCTGCTCGGTATTCTCGCCGCCGTGTTCCCGGCGCGCAGAGCCGCGCGGATGGACGTCCTGCGCGCCATCTCCACCGCGTGAGCGCGCACGCCCGGCGGGCGGGGCCCTCAGGCCCGCGCCGGCCGGGCGGCGAGCAGCGCCTCGAGCAGTGCAGGACTCACCTCGTGCAGACTGTCCACGAC
>NZ_JALKFU020000632.1 GCF_023242965.2 Frankia sp. AgKG'84/4 | reverse complement strand
GCCCGGCGCCGCCCGCTGGTCCCGGCCCTGTCCCTCGGCCTCGTGCTGGCGCTGATCCTGCTGAACATGACGCCGCTGTTCCGCGGCGAGTTCGTCGACAAGCTGCTGGTGCGCCCCGAGACCATCCCGGCCTACGAGAGTGAGCTGGCGAGGTCCCTCGACGCCAGCGGCGACAGCTCGCGGGTGCTGGAGCTGCCCGGCGCGGACTTCGCCCACTACCGCTGGGGCAGCACCCTCGACCCGGTCACCGAGGGCCTGATGGACCGCCCGCTCGTCACCCGGGAACTCATCCCCTACGGCGAGGCCGGCAGCGTCGACCTGGTCCGCGCGCTGGACCGCCGGATGCAGGAAGGCGTGCTGGAGACCGCGGCGATCCCCGACCTGGCACGCCTGATGGGCGTCGGTGACGTGGTCCTGCGCAGCAACCTCGCCTACGAGCGGTACCGCACCCCGCGGCCGCGCTCGACCTGGAACCTGTTCACCACGACCCGCCCGGACGGGCTCGGGGCGCCGACGACGTTCGGCCCGCCGATCGCCGAGGACCCGGGGATCCCCTTCACCGACGAGATCACCCTGGGCACGCCGACGTCCGTGCCGAACCCGCCGGCGCTGGCGGCCTTCCCGGTGTCGAACACCCAGCCGATCCTGCGCACCGCGACCACGAACCGGCCGCTGCTGGTCAGCGGCAACGGTGAGGCGCTGGTCGACGCGGCCGCCTCGGGGCTGCTCGCCGGTCCCGTCGCCGACGGCCGGGCGATCCTCTACGCCCCTGAGCTGGCCAGCAGGCCCGGCGAGCTCAAGCAGGCCCTCGACGACGGCGCCGACCTGCTCGTGACGGACACCAACCGGCTACGGGCCGAGCGCTGGACGGGCGTGCGGGAGAACTTCGGCTACGTCGAGCAGCCCGGCGTCGCGCCGCTGAAGAGGGACCCCAACGACAACCGGCTGGAGCTCTTCCCGGGCGAGACGGCCGCCGACCAGACGACGGCGCGCCTGTCGGCGCCCGACTCCGCGGCGAGGATCGCCTCGGTGACGGCGTCGGGCTACGGCAACTCGTTCGCCTACGGTCCGTGGGACCGGCCGGTGCGCGGCATCGACGGCGACCTGGGCACGGCCTGGCGGGTCGGCGCGTTCACCGACCCGACCGGCGAGCAGTGGCAGACGACGCTGGCCAACACCATCACCACCGACCATGTCCGGCTCACCCAGCCGGTGACGGGCCCACGCAACCGCTGGATCACCCGCGCGACGCTGAGCTTCGACGGCGCCTCCCCCGTCACCGTCGACCTCACCCCGTCCTCGCGCACCGAGGCCGGGCAGGTCGTGAACTTCCCGGCCCGGTCGTTCCGGACGCTGAAGATCCAGATCGACGCGACGAACCTCGGCCGTCAGCGCAGCTACGACGATGTCTCCGCGGTCGGTTTCGCCGAGGTCGAGATCCCCGGCACGGACGGGAAGCCACTGACGGCCGAAGAGGTCCTCGCGATGCCCAGCGACAGCCTGGACGCCGCCGGCGCCTCCTCCCAGACCCACCGGCTGGCGCTGCAGATGTCGCGGGACCGGGCCAACCCGGCGGAGCCGTTCAAGCAGGACACCGAGAACGTCATCAGGCGCTCGTTCACCCTGCCGACCGTTCGCACGTTCGCGCTGACCGGCACGGCGAGGATCTCCGCCTACGCGTCCGACCCGACCATCGACCAGGTCCTCGGCCGGCCGTCGAACCTGCCCGTGACCTCGTCGTCCGGCCGGCTGCCCGGGTCGATCGCGGACCGGTCCGCGGCGGCGTTCGACGGCGACCCGAGCACCGTGTGGAGCCCCGGGATCGGCATCCAGGCCGGGAACTGGGTCCAGGCGGCCAACCCGGCACCGGTCTCCGCCTCCTCGGTGACGATGTCCGTGGTCGCGGACGGCCGGCATTCGGTCCCGACGCGGATCGGCGTCGTCGTCGACGGCCGGGACGTCGCCTCGGTGCCGGTCGGGCCGGTCAGCGACACCGACCAGCGCGGCGGCACCCGGCAGGTCACTTTGAACTTCCCCGCCACCACCGGCAGCACCTGGCGGTTCGTCGTCGACGACGCGCGGACCGTGCGCAGCCTCGACCCGATCAGCCGGACCCCGCTGGCGATGCCGGTGGGGATCGCCGAGGTCGGCCTGCCCGGGGTGACCGGGGTCGCCGGTACGCCGCAGGTGCCCACCCAGCTCGCGGGCACCTGCCGCGACGACCTGGTCAGCGTGGATGGCCGGCCGGTCCCGGTCCGGGTCGACGGGTCGACCGCGGACGCGGTGAACCGCCTCGGCCTGCGGGTGTCGACCTGCGGCGAGACCGTCACGCTGGGCCCGGGTCCGCACGTGGTGCGCACCGCCGACGGCGCCGGGCTCGGCCTCGACATCGACCGGCTGCTGTTCGCCTCCGACGCGGGCGGCGGCCCGTGGCTCGGCGCCGGTGACACCGGCACGCCGAGTGCGACGGCCGCCTCCACCACCGTCGCCGGGTCGCAGCCTCGGGTCTCCGTGAGATCCACCTCCGCCACGTCGTTCACCGCGCAGGTCACGGGTGCAACGACCGGCACCCCGTTCTGGCTGGTGCTCGGCGAGAGCCTGTCCCGGGGATGGAAGGCGACGGTGAACGGGGCCGACGCGGGCGCCCCGCGCCTGGTCGACGCGTACGCCAACGGCTGGCGGATCACCCCGACGGCGACCAGCTTCACCATCACGCTCACCTGGGCGCCGCAGAAGATCGTGCGCTACGCCCTGATCCTGTCCGCGGTGGCGATCACGTTCTTCCTGGCGCTGCTACTGATCACCACCTGGCTGGTTCGGCGGCGCTCGGCGGGGCCGGCAGCCGGGGCCGGCGCGCCGGACCTGCCGACGCTCGACCCGTGG
>NZ_JALKFU020000631.1 GCF_023242965.2 Frankia sp. AgKG'84/4 | reverse complement strand
CCGCCGGCCAGAGCGGGCGGCTGGCGGCGTGGACGTTCGAGCTTGTCGCGACCAGCCCGCGGCGGCGTGCCTGGCACACCGCCGACCTCGCCGGGCTGGCCGCGCCGCCGGCGGGGGAGCGGGTCGTTTGGGACGATCTCGGCGAATGGGACTACGGCGACTACGAGGGCCTCACCACGGCGACGATCCGCGAGACGGTGCCCGGCTGGACGGTGTGGACCGCGCCGGTCCCCGGCGGCGAGAGCGCCGAGCAGGTCGGGGCCCGCGCCGATGCGGTGCTCGCGCGGCTGCGCCCGGCCCTGGCGCGCGGCGACGCGGCGCTCGTCGGGCACGGCCACATGTTGCGGGTGCTCATCGCCCGCTGGCTCGGGCTGCCACCTCGTGACGGCGTGCACGTCACCCTCGCGGCCGGCAGCGTGTCGGTGCTCGGCCACGAGCACGAGGCCGCGGTGATCGAGGCCCTCAACCTGCCAGCCTGACCGGCCGGCAGTGCGTCAGAGGTTGCCTGTGCGGCGCAGGTTGGCCAGGAGGAACACGCCCGGGACGACCGGCAGCCAGAAGCTGATCACCCGGTAGACGAGCACGGCGGCGAGCATCGACGCGGCACTACCGCCGGCGGCGGCGAGGCCGAACGCCAGCGCCGGCTCCAGCGCGCCGACGCCACCGGCGGTGGGCGCGGCGCCGGCCACCATCGAGCCGACCAGGTAGACGGTCGCCACGGACATCAACGTCACGCTGGCCCCGAACGACCACACCGCGCAGGCGAGCGCGAAGATCTGGCACAGCCGGGTCCCCGCCTGGGACAGCAGCAGGACCGCCGTACGGGCCGGCGAGTGCGCCAGGCTCGACAGGTGGGCGCGGAACACCCGCGCCGCCGGCCGGGTCACCGCGCGGACCCGCGGATGCGCGAGAGTGCCCGTGCCGAGCGCCCCGACGATCACGAAGCCGAGCGCGACCGGCCCCGCGCCGAGGTCGTGGACGGTGGAGCGCACCGGGCTGATCACGGCGGCACCGATCCCGCTGTCGCCGATGCTGCCGGCCACGATGAGCAGGCCGAGCAGATGACTAGCGGCCCCGGCGCCCTTGATCGACGCGATCGCCGCGAGCGCCGCCGGGCGGGTCAGGCCCCGCCTCTGCAGGAACCGGAGGTGGACCGCGATCGCGCCGAGGCCGATGGGCACGATCCGGTTCGTGGCGGCCGCCGCGACCTGCACGCTCGTCACCGTGCGCAGTTCCAGGCGCAGCCCGCTGGCCGCCCGCATGGACACCCCGTTGGCGATGTAGAACAGGACCGTGGCGCCCGCGCAGGCGGCCAGCCAGTGCCAGCGGGGCGCGGGCACGCCGGAGAGCCGGGAGGCCGCGTCCCCGCGGAAACGCACCGCCAGCACGGCGAGCAGGACGGCGACGACGATGGCGCAGGCCACCGACCCCCGCCGCGCGCGGGACCCCTCGAGCGCGATTGCCAGGGGTTCGGCGAACACGTGACGCAGCGGATCGGCCTTGTCGACGACCCGCGCCGCGGGCGTCGTCACCACTGCCCGCCTGGGCGCCGGCCCGGTCGTCGGTGGGCTGGCGTCGTCCGCGTCGAGCAGAACCGGGACTTCGATGACAACCCCCGTTTGGCCGCAGCCGAGGTCACGCTCATGGTGAGGGAGACGTCCGTCACGGTACGCGAGTCGCCTGAACGGCGGCTGAAGGATCCGGTTGGGCGAGCTGTCCGTCGTCGGTCCGGTCGCCTCGTTCTGGACATATCAGCGGCTTCCCACAGGGGTCGGCCCGGAGCGGGGACATCGGGCATTGGCTGGTCAGGTACCGCAGGTCGCCTCCAGGGAACCCTCCTGGCGGGGTGGGTCGGGCTGGCGGGGCAGATCGAACCAGACCTGCTTGCCCGGCCCCTGCTCGTCCTTGAGGTCGACGACGCCCCACTGCAGTGCCAGGGCGGCGACGAGGTGCATGCCGCGGCCCGACTCGTCGTCCTCGCCGACCTGCCGCAGTGCCGGCCGCATCGAACTGCCGTCGTCGACGGCGATGCGGATGCGGTCGACGTCCAGCGCGACGGTCAGACCCAGCGCGCCGCGGTCACCGACGAAACGCACGGCGTTCGTCACAACCTCGCTCACGAGGAGCATTGCGATCTCGACGGTCTCCGGGCGATGCCAGGCCGCCAACAGTTCGGCGACCAGGCGACGGGCCCGTCCGGCGGTGCGGGCATCGGCGGGCAGGTCGAAGCGTGCGGTCAGTACTCCTGCCACGCCTCACCTTCCGTGGGATCCAGCGGGGCGCCCCGGGAGGCCCGACCTTCCCGCGCCGGGCGAGCTGCCCGGCGACGCGTACCTGCCACCGCGCCCGCCACCTCAAACCTGCACCCTGCGTGGCCGCGGGTCGTCCCTCTGCCACGACGCGCGGCCTCTGGATACCGCGCCGGGGCGCCGACCGCGGCCGCGACGCGCCGGGCGGATCCCACGCCGATCCGCAGACGGCGGCCGCTGGATCAGCGCCGACCCGTCAAGGCCGAACGGTCAGATGACATCAATGCCGTCGAGGACGGACCCGCGGCGCTCCAGCCACGCGCGGGTGACCTCGTCGACCTGCTCCTGATCGATCGACGCGGCCTCGGCGGACAGCCCGTCGTCAGCCCCTGCCGGGCGCTCGGAGCGAGCGGCGCGCGGGTCCGCTCCCCGGTGCGAAATGTTCGGAACTCCCGTTCCGCCCGCCCCGATCGGGCCAGCCGGGCCCCGCCCGGGACCGGCCGCCAGGCGCTCGCCCCCATCGCCGTGCCCCCTGGGCACCGCGCCGTCCGCCCGGCCGCGGGGCTGGCGCGGATCCGGCCACCCCTGCGAGCGAGGAGCGGACCCGTCCACCGCGCTGGCGGCGCTGTCCGCGGGCCGCCTC
>NZ_JALKFU020000630.1 GCF_023242965.2 Frankia sp. AgKG'84/4 | reverse complement strand
GGCCGGGGGCCGGGGGCGTGAGCTGGCCCTCGGGCGCGAACGCGAACCCGCCCCACGACCTCGCCGCCTGGCAGGCCTGGACGGGCCGCAGGACCGACGTCGCCGTCGTCTTCACCGCCCGGAACAGCTGGCAGAAGATCGTCGCCGATGACTGGCCGCTGTCCGGGCTGCGGCCGGACACCTATCCGGGCCGGGTCTCCGTCGCCCAGCCGCTGTTCCCCGCGAGCGGGAACGAGGCGGCCTGCGCCCGCGGGGACTACGACGGCAACTGGGCGACGTTCGGGCGGACGCTGGTCCGCAACGGCCGCCCCGACGCCTACGTCCGGCTCGGCTGGGAGTTCAACGGCAACTGGTTCTGGTGGTATCCGCGGGACATCGCCACCTGGCGGACCTGCTACCAGCGCGCGGTGCGCGCCATCCGGTCGAGCGACCCGGCGGTCCGCATCGACTGGAACGTCTCCGCGCATCGCGACGTGATGCCGAACGGCGACGGTGTGTGGGCCGCCTACCCGGGCGACCGGTACGTCGACATCGTCAGCGTCGACGCCTACGACTCCTACCCGCCGTCGTTCGACCAGGCGACCTTCGACCGCCAGTGCAACCAGCCCTCGGGTGCCTGCACCGTCGCCCGGTTCGCCCGCGAGCACGGGAAGCGGTTCGCGGTGCCGGAGTGGGGCGTCGTGCGGTCCGGCGGCGGCGGCGGGGACAACCCCTTCTTCGTGCAGGCGATGCACGCGTTCTTCCAGGCGAACCGGGCGAACCTCGCCTACGAGGCGTACTTCACCGCGACCGACGCCGGCAACGTCCAGTCCGCCCTGATCAATCCACCCAGCAACCCCCGCGCCGCCGACCGCTACCGCCGGCTCTTCGGCGCCGGCCCCGCCGGCTGAGACACCCCCGGCCAGCGGGGCGACCCGCCGGCTGAGTCAGTAGGACTTCTTCGCCGGCCGCAGGTGCAGCTCGGTGATCTCCGCGCTGGGCGGCAGGCCGATGAGGTAGGCGACGAGGTCGGCCACGTCCGCGGGCTGCACGAGCAGGGACGGCTGGTACTGACGTCCCTCCCGGGCGTAGATCGTCTCCTGGCGGGGGGTCGCCGTGCGGCCCAGGTGGATCGTCGCGACCCGCACGCCGTCGTCGTTGATCTCCTGGCGAAGGCTGTCGGCGAAGGCGCGCATCGCGTGCTGGGTGGCGGCGAACTGGCTGGTGCCGGCGCCCGCGCGGATGCCCTGCGTCGAGTTCACGACGATGATGTCGGCGCCGGTGTCGGCGCCCGCGACCCGCAGCGCCGGCAGCAGGCGCTGGGTCAGGGCGTACGGGGCGCGCACGTTCGCCGCGTACTGGGCGTCCAGGTCGGCGAGGGTGGCGGCGTCCACCCGGGCGCTGGTGTAGGCCCCGGCGCTGTGCACCAGGTGGTCGACCCGGCCGTGCTGGGCGGTGATGTCGGCGACGAGCTCGCCGACGGCGCTGTCGTCGGTGAGGTCGAGCTGGACCGGCAGCAGCGTGCCGGGCCCGGCGCTCTCCTTGCCCAGGCTGTCGAGCCGCTCCTGGTCACGGCCGATGGCGAGCACGGTGGCGCCGTCGGCGGCCAGGCGCAGCGCGGTGGCCCGGCCGATGCCGCTGGAGGCACCCGTCACCACGGCGACGTGGCCGGCGAGCGGCACGCCGTCCGCCGCGGCCGACCCGCGGGCGCTCACGCCTGGCCCGTGTGCGAGAAGACCAGCACGGCGTCCTCGCGCGGCGGGGCGGTGTCGTAGGTCAGGCAGACGTCCTCGTCGATCCGGCTGAGGTCGGTGCCGCGCAGGTAGTCCCGCATGGTGGTGCCAGTGCAGTCCGAGTCGACGTTGGGCGCGCCGACGTGGCCCAGCACGTCGTCGAGGTGCACGGTGCGGAAGTCCATGCTGAACCGGGTGCGCCCGGTGTTGTTCGGTACCGACGAGTGCAGCTGGGCGCCGGAGAAGATGAGCATGCCGCCGGACGGGGCGACCACCCGCGTCTGCGGGAAGATCTCCACCTCCTCCTCCGGCTTGGGCTGCTTGCGGGTGTCCGACTTGATGTGCTGCGCGGCGCTCGCCCGGTTCTTCGCGTTCCACTCGTAGTAGTCGTACTCGGCGGAGCCGTTGCGGACGGCCTGCGAGAAGTACCGCGGGTGGAAGGCCAGGCCGTTGTCCGCCTCGATGTCGAAGATCGGCATCCACCAGTTGAGCTGGCAGAACGGCGCGGAGTACCAGGTGTCGCGGTGCGGGTGGAAGGCGTAGGCGATGCCGGAGGTCAGGTAGTCGTCCGAGGTGGAGGTCCGCAGCCGCGGCACGTCGAAGTAGGTCTTCGTCAGGTCGGCGCCGTGCTCGGCGAGGATCGCCGGCAGCAGTTCCTTGCAGGTCGGGTGGTGGATGAACCGCGGCTTGAGCTCGGCGAGCAGCGCGGCGTAGTCCTCCACCGGCATGTGGTGCTGCGCGGTCTCCGGGTCGAGGTCGCCGAACGCCTCGCGGATCAGCGCGCGGCTGAACTCGACGAACTCGCGGGTCGCCGGCTTCGGCGCGTAGACGAACAGGTCGCCCTGGTAGAGCTTGGCCCGCCGCTCGTCATCGGAGAGCGTGGACTCGACCTGAACCGTACTCATCGGGATCCCCTTCGGGCCGTACGTGGGTGAGCAGGAGCCGGGCCATCGCGAGTTCGTCCGGCGTCGTGACATGGATGTTGGCGGGTTCGCCGGGGACGACCACGATCGTCCCACCGGCGTCGGTGACCAGCTGCGAGTCCTCGACCGCCTCGGGCGCGCCGGCGTGGACGGCCCGCAGCAGGTCGGCGCGGAAGGCGTGCGGGGTCTGCACCAGCCGGTGGGTCTCCCGGGCCAGCGACGCCCCGGCGATCAGCCGCGTCGCGGGGCTCGCCCCGCCCG
>NZ_JALKFU020000062.1 GCF_023242965.2 Frankia sp. AgKG'84/4 | reverse complement strand
CGATATTCAGGCCGCATAATAGCGAAAGACGCAGAGCGGAACGCGAACCGATCTACACCACTCCACGGGGCATTATCGACTCCGGCGGCCAGCAGCGCGACGATCTGCCGTGACCGTTGCTCGCGCCCTTCCCGGGTCGTGTGCAGCATCGCGGCGAGGTCGCGGGCCTCGGTGCGGGCGCCGTAGGCCAGCAGGTCCATGGCCGGACGCCGGTCACCGTCAGGCAGTGCGCAGGAGATCACCACCCCGGGCAGCAGCGTCAACCCCGCCGGCAGCGCCGCCGCCGCCTCGGCGAGGCCGGCGGTCGCGTTCAGGTCGGTGAGCGCGACGACGTCCAAGCCCGCCGCGCTCGCCCGCATCATCAAACCCGCCGGGCCGACCGCCCCATCCGAGATCGACGACCGCGTATGCAAATCAATCCGTAGCATTGTCATGCGGTTCTCCCTCACCGGTCCTCCGCCGGGTGGGAGCTGGCCACACGAAGCCAGACCACTCCGCCCGCCCTGTCGACCCCGTGAACCGTTGCCCACGCCCGGCGCCCACACCGGTCACCGACACGGGCACGGGCACGGGCACGGGCACGGGCACGGGCACCCACGGTCGGCGGACCAGCGGGGAACCTGCCGAGCCCCAGCACGGCCGTGCCATCGGCGTCGACCTCACGGAAGTCGAGGCGGATCGCACCGGCCGCCAGCGGACGCGGCCACCCCCAGCGCACGACCGCCAACGCCCGGCCGGCGATCTCACGACGGCTGTAACGCCTCACCCCGAAACCCGCTGCCCGCCGCGCGTCACTACGGCTTGAGAGCGACGGCACCGTAGACGCTCACCTCGGCGTCCCTCAACCCGCCGTCACCCACCGCCGCCGCAGACGTGTCAGGTCGCCAGCGGTGCACCACGGCCACACCAGGTGTCACCAGGTTCAGCCCGCCGAAGAACCCGCCGACCTCAGCCCTCGATCGGACCGCGGTGGGGATGCCCCCGGTCCGATACAGCGCGGCGACCTCGCTGACCGCCGGATCGTGGTCGGCGGTGACGTGACTGAGCATCAGCGCGCTACCCGACGGCAGCCCGTCCAGGAGCTGCGCCACGAGGCCATACGGATCATCGGCGTCCTCCACGAAATGCATGATCGCGATGAGGGACAGTGCGACGGGCTGGCGCAGGTCGAGGGTGTCCCGCACCTCGCCTGCGGTCAGGATCGCGATCGGGTCGCGTAGGTCCGCGTCGAGATAGGCGGTGCGGCCCTGCGGTGTACTGGTCAGCAACGCGCGGGCATGGACCAGCACCAGCGGATCATTATCCGTGTAGACCACCCGGGCGTCAGGCGCGACTGCCTGCACGACCTCGTGCAGGTTCGGTGTGGTCGGCAGACCCGTCCCGATATCGAGGAACTGGCGGATACCGACCTCGCCGGCAAGGTACCGGGCTGCGCGGACCATGAACGCCCGATTCTCCCGGGCCATCACCCGCGCATTCGGCGCCGCCGCAAGGACCTTCTCCGCGGCCTCACGATCCGCCGGATAATTGTCCTTCCCTTCCAGGAAATAGTCATACATTCGCGCTGAATGTGGCCGTTCGATGTCCAGAACTGGGGTCGACTCAGGCTCACTCATCATTTCTTTCACCAGACAGAAGACAGGGGCGTGGCCTTCCCCGCGGCAGGATCACCGCCACGGGCAGGCCACACCGCCGAGGACGGAGTCAGAAGGGCATCCGGCCGGGAACCGGAAACAGAGCAGGCTCCGCGGGCTCCGCCGAGCCGGCATGCGAGTCGGTCTCTCCCCACGGCCCGTAACCCTCGCGATCGACGCCGTCGCCACTCCCCACCGGCGCCTCCCGCTCGACCCCCGGCGACGCCGGGAACTGGGCGCGGGCATCAACCTGCTGGCTGTTAACAGCGTCGTGCAACGTGAAGGCGGAAGCGACGGCCGTCGCGATGGCCGGACCCAGCCGGAGCAGATCCCGCCGGGTCTCCTCCATATACAGGCTCACCAGCAGATTCCACCGGTCCACACCGAGCAGCTTCCGGACCCGCTGGGTGAACGCGGGAACGCGCGCCTCCTCGTCCGCGAACAGCTGCGCACGTATCTCCAGATGCTCGCCGAGCTCCTCCGACCCCAGAGCCGGCTGAGCCGTCGGACGAGCCAAATGCCCCTCGATCGCGAACTGCAACCGGCCCTCACGCTGCACCCGATAATAGTCCTTCTGCAGCGCCAGCAGAGCCCGAAACTCCTCGAGACCCAGATCGAGTTCCTCAAAGTAGAACAGCGCCCGACCCACCATCGACTCCGGCGCGGAACTCACCGGCACCACATCCAGCAACCCCAACCCGAGGCCAACGCCAAAATACGGCGGCATATCAAACTCCAATCATCAAGGGTTAAACGCGAAACTCCCGCCGCAACGACGGCTCCGTTAGCGGGTATGCACAGGCATTGCGGACCGGATGTGAGGTCAAGGCGATTGAGACATCTCAACCCCGGGCTCTCACAGGGCACCGGAGCTGGCTGCCTGCAAACCGGGATCTACCTACCGGCACGATCGTCCTGGCACGCCGGCCCTGGCGGAAGGGTATCTGTGTCCGCACCCTGTCCGCAGTCGTGGCCGCTCCCGACAGTCACCGGCAGTGGGAAACGGCAGGCCGGTCGACGAAGCAGGGTGCCAGAAAAAATGATTGTCTATGAGATGGTGGCCGGTTCGTCTGTACCGGCGGAATCCAAGAGTAGGAGTGGTCGTGGTTGTGGCGGTCGTGTTCGACGTCGGGGAGACCTTGCTCGACGACACCCGGGAGTTCGCCGCGTGGGCGGACTGGATCGGCGTGCCCCGGCACACCTTTTCCGCAGTGCTCGGCGCTGTGACCGCCCAGGGCCGGAACAACGCAGAGACTTTCGACTACTTCCAACCCGGGTTCGACCTTGCTGTCGAGCGGCAGCGCAGGGAGGACGCCGGTGTCGGGGAGCAGATCGACGAAGACGATCTCTACCTTGATGTTCGGCCGGCGCTCGCCGAGCTGCGGGCACGTGGATTGTGGGTCGGGATCGCTGGCAACCAGACCCTGAAGGCGGCCGGTCTGTTGCGCTCTCTGCACCTGCCGGCCGACATGGTCGCCACATCGGGGGAATGGGGCGTCGCGAAGCCGGACCGACTCTTCTTCGACCGCGTCGCCGAGGTCACGCCGGCGGCTCGGCACGACATCGTCTACGTCGGCGACCATCGCGACAACGACATCGTCCCGGCACGCGAGGCCGGGCTACGTACCGCGCTGATCCGCCGTGGGCCCTGGGGCCATCTGTGGGCCGGCGACCCCGTGGTTCTGGACGCGGCCGACTGGCGGGTGGATTCGCTGGCCGAGCTACCGAATCTCCTACGTCCGGTGCCCTAAAGGACCGTGGCGGGACCGCGCACCCAGCGGTTCAGCTCACGCCACCGCAGATCGTGCCGCAACGGCTCCATCACCCCGGTTCCGAGGAGACGGCCGACATCGGGATGGGGCCGGATGTGCTCCGGGGCGATCGCCCGTGCGTCGAGGAGCGACGACAGCGCCTGGTCAGGCTGTCCCGTGTCCGCCCAGGCGCGGGCGACGTCGACGAAGTAGTGCGAGCGTCGTTCGGCGGGCACATCGTTGCCGGGCCGCCACTGCGCGGCCCTGCGTAGCGCGTCGTCCGGATCTCCCGCATCGACCGCGGTGGTGATCTGGTGAATGCGCACCGCCGACGGCCCGAACGACGTTCCTAGGTAGATCGCTTCCGGAAGCGTTCGAGCGACACCCAGCGCCTCCGACGCGTGTCCGCGTGCCTCGTCAAGGTTGGCATCGCGGGCGGCGAACACTGCGGCGCGCATCTGCAGCGACCCATACGCCGCCGTTGCCGCGACCCCCGCGCCGAGATCCAGTCGGTCCGCGGCGCGCACCAGCATCCGCCGGCCCTCCTCGTGCGCGCCACTCGCGAAGAACAGCTCCGCGCGCACGTAGGCCGTCGTCGCGATGAGCGCCTCGTCGCCCGACTCCAACGCCATCGCGGCCATCATCCCGATAAGCCGGGCAGACAAATCGACCAAGCCCAGCTTGTCCGCGATCGCGTCCGCCGCCCGATACGACTGCACCAGCATCCCCGCCACTTGCCGCCGTCCCTGCCCGTCGTGGCGACGGAACGCCTCATGCAGCTCGACGATCAGCGGCGGCAAGAGCCGCCCGAGGGCCGCGTACCTCGCCTGCAAGCGCAGCCACACAGCTCGGTGCACGGCGGCGGACAGTTGGTGCAGTGACCGGACAGCGCCCTCTGTCGGTAGGTCGTGAGCGTCGAGCACCCTGCGGAGCGCCTCGATCGTCGCCCCCGACGGCTCCAACATGTCGGCTGGAGCATCGGTCACCACAGCCCGTCCACGAATCGGCCGCGCCAGCGCCGCCAACCGCCCTCCGGCGCCGAGAGCCCGATCCAGCGCCAAAGCCATGTCCGGACTCGGGTTTCGCCGGCCTTGCTCCAGGTCCGCGACGTGGGACTTTCCGCAGTGCGCCGTCGTCGCCAACTCCCGCAGCGACATCGACCCACGAAGCCGCCGCAGCATCGTTTCGAACGTCTCCACCTAGCCCTCATCACTGGCTAACCTGCCGGCAGATCAGCCCGCCCACTCACTCGGCGGACCCTGCGTGGCGGCTTCCTTCAGCGCACCTTCGGCCAGATGACCAGGTTATTCCAGATGTTCCAGCGGCTCACCACCTCGTCATGGCCCGCGCCGATCGAGGGGGCGAGACTGGGCTGACTGGCGGTGCCAGCCCAGGAGATCGCGATCTTGCTATGGCGTTTGTTCGGGACGACCGTCAGGGAGGTCCTCCGCAGGGGCGTTCATCCGCGGGCGGGGCCGTGGCGCTGCTCCCGAACCCAGACGCGAACTGTCCACCGAGGACGGTGCGGGAGGGGCACGGGTGTCGATTCTGTTGGCGGCGTCCTTGCTGTGTCCCGCGAACGCGCGACGGAACCGTTCCAGAGCCACGCACGACCAAGAACCAGTCATCTCAGCCGAACAATCACCTGCAAAGCCTTGATCGGACTTGCCCTGCTGCTTCTCGGTGTGGGATGCGTGCATGGCTGAGGTTCGGCGGCCAGGATGCATGCTTCCTGGCCGCGAAGTGCCATCTATGGAGCTCGCCGTGTCACATCTTTTCTCTCGCATTCAAGCAGGAAGTCACGGAAGTCTGGGATTCGCCGACGATGCTGACGGGCTGTCATTACCTCAACGCCGTGGGTCAAATCCGCGGTAGCGATCGGCCGAAGGAGGCCCGGCTGGTTATGCCATGGTGGTGGCCAGTACTCCACGAATGTGCTCGCGTAGCTCGGCGACCTCGGGCCGGCTGTTGTAGGGGGCGGCGATGGTATTGAGCATGCGCAGTCGCGGGTAGCCGCGGGTGGAGGAGAGGCTGGTGATCGCGTCGACTGCGTCGTGACCGGTGGCCACGGCGCCGGCAATATCACCGGCTTGGAACTGCACGCAGGCCAGTGGGGGCAGGATGACGGCGCGGCTGCGTTCGTACTCCACCCCATATCCGGTGGCGGCCGTCGTCAGTTTCTCGACGGCTTCGGGCGCGAACTCCGGGTGGTTCAGTGCCAGCAGGTACAGGGAATGGCCTTGTTGGGCGGTGATCTCGGCGTCGGTGACGTACCACGCCCACGGCGGCGTTGTGGCCGGGTCGGCGGCGGCGTAGGTGTCCTGGGCGTCGCCGATGGCGCGGCGGGTGGGCTCGGGCTCGCGGAGGGCGGCGCGGCACCATCCGAGCACGGCGAAGATGTAGCCCTGGGTGATCGTGCTGACGGGGTGACGGCGGTTGGCGGCCGTGGCCGAGGCGAGTTGCACCAGGTGCAGCGCCTCGCCCGCGCGGGCGCCATTTGCGACCGGGCCGAGGCTGTGCAGGTGTAGCGCCTGGTGCGCCATGTCCAGTAGGACGTCGACGGCAAGGTCCGGCGCGCGAGGATGGTCGTCGGCGCGGCGGGCGGTGTCGAGGGCGTAGGTCCACAGGCGGCGGGCGGCGTCGTGGTCGTCGACGTCGTAGGCCATCCAGCCAGCCATACTCGCGAGTTCGGCGAGTGCGATGAGCAGCCGGGCCCGGATCTTCGGGGTGCAGGAGGAGTCTTCCAGTCGGCGTACCTGGTGGAGTTGGGTGACCGCGGCCGCGCGGTACAGGCCGCCGCCGTGGGCGAAGTCGGATCGACGGAATCCGTCGGTGATGGCCTCAATCGCGTCGACGTCGGCGGCCCCGATGCGGGGCCGGGGCGCCGGTTCGACCTCGCCGGGCAGGAGCGAGCCGAGCCGGCTGAGCTCGGGATGCAGGCTCGATCCCAGGGTCGCGGCGGTGACCAGGGTGAGAAAGTCTCTGCGTTCCAACCAACTCACCTCCTCCTGTGCCACAACGCTACCCGGGGATTCGCCGGGGAAGCCGAGTAGGTGGGGTGGAATGCGCAGCCGGTCGGCCAGGCGGGCAGCCAGCCTGACGTGGGTCAGCCGCCGCTCGCCGCGCTCGACGGCTGAGACCCGCGATTGGGAAAGTCCCAGCAGGTTTGCGAGCTGGAGTTGGGACAGACCGGTGTGTTGCCGGACCGCCGTGAACACGGGGCCGAAGTCGTAGCGCGTCAAGGCGGCGCGTAATGCCGCGTCCTCGTAAAAGCCGTCCGGGATCGGCCTGCGGAAGCCGGCGGCGCGGGCGCAGGAGCCGCACATCGAACCGGTGGCGCTCAGCGTGGTGCCACAGAACTGACAGCGTCGTCGTTCTGGACCAGCCATGGGCCACCTTTCCGTTCTCGGACGGTATTCGCGCAAGTTCGTAGGGTAGACCGTGGCTGGCTGTCCGTTGATCGTTTCGGGCCCGGCGCCGGCTAGCCCCACGGGGGCTAGCACCACCGGGCGTCGGAACTGCTGCCCGTAGCCGGGACGGTGGACGTGACCGCCTGGCAGTTGGCGACGATCTTTCCATAGTCAGGCGGCGGAAGATCGACTAACGAACGAAAGGTGCCGCGTGACCATCCTGATCCCCGAGGCTCTCCCTACCATCCCGACGGCGGCCAGCCCGATCGTCGAGGATTCCTTTGCTCTTGACGTGCAGATCATCGTCGACGTCCCGCCGGGCTCTGCGCTCGCGGGCTGCGCGGGCGGTACCGACGACGGTTGTGACCCGACCTGCGCGTCGGCGTGCGTCTCTGACGGGGTGTAGATCCGCCGCCTCGCTGTGATGCGCCGGGGCGGGACCCCCGGCTCGGCGCATCACCCCTCATACGCTTCTCGACGGCCTGGAGGTCTCGATGCGTGCCAGCGACAGGGCGCCGCTCTACCGGCATGTCGACGTCGCATTGCTGCGAGCAGCGGCCGCGCCGTTGACCGACGTTCCGGGCCGATGGCCAGACCTGACCGACCCGGGCGGGTGCCGACACTGGCTGGACGAGATGTGGTCCAGGCCCGACGTCGCCGACGCGATGCGCCAGGCCAGCCCGTCGCTGGGCGCAGGCGTTGACGCCCTTCTCGCCGGCCGCGCTGCGGGCGACAAGCGGATCCGAAGCGCGACCTTGTCCACCATGCGTTACCTGCTGCGCAGCATCGGCCGGCCCACTCCCTTCGGTCTGTTCGCAGGCGTCGCCCCAATCTCCTTAGGAACTACCGCGCGAGCGGGCTGGGGGGAGAAGCACCGGGGCGTGGCCCGGGTCAACACCGGATGGCTAGCCGACATCATCAGCCGCCTGGAGCGCTGCCCGGACCTCCTCGAACGGCTTCCCGTGATGGTCACCAGCCTCGCCGTTCGCCGCAGCGGACGACTCGAAGTCCCGCACGGTCCGAACAGAGCGACGATCCGCTACACCCGCGCGGTCGCAGCCGTGGCTGACCTGGCAGCAGCCCCGGTCCGGTTCGACTCACTCCGTGACAGGCTAAGTGACGACTTCTCCGTCGGCAGGTCACAAGTTCAGGACATGCTCACTGACCTCGTGCGGCAGGGCTACCTGCTGACCAGCCTGCGCGCCCCCTTCACGATCACGGAGCCATTCGCATACCTGATGAACCGGCTGCGCGAAGTCGGGGCCGCGAGCGTGCCGGCCGCCGCGCCGATGGTGCAGGACCTTGAGATCGTCCTGGCCGAGTTACGTCGCCACAACGTGGACATGACCACCCGAGGCGAGCAAGGTCGTATGCGCGCGACGCTCACCCGCAGGATGAGGGAACTGTCGGCAGAGGGACGTACCCCGTTGGCCGTGGACCTGCTGCTCGACTGCACGGTGACGTTGCCTGTCGGGGTCGCGCATGAGATGGAACGCGCCGCCAGCGCGCTGTTACGGCTGAGCCGGCAGCCGAACGGCGAGGCGTCCTGGCGTGACTATCGTGCCGCGTTCGTCGACACCTACGGCACGGGCACCGTGGTGCGCCTCACCGAGGTCCTTCAGCCCGATGCCGGCCTGGGATATCCCGCAGGGTACAGCGGAAGCGTTCTGTCCTCGCCGACAGCGGAGATCACCGAGCGCGATGAGCGACTGCTGGCACTGGCCTGGCAGGCGCTGGCGGAGAACACCCGCGAGATCGTCCTCACCGACAACCTCATCGGTGAGCTGAGCGCCGGGACGTTCGACGACCGGTTCATCCCGCCGCACGTGGAGCTTTCCGCCCGCGTTCACGCGACCACCACGGCGGCACTTGAGCACGGTGATTTCCTGCTGACCGTCGCGCCCGCCCGCTCCGCTGGCACGCTGACCAGCCGGTTCACCCCGATGGCCACCGGCTCCGGCCTGGCACAGGCCTACCGTGCGCTGCCCACCGCCACTGAGGGGGCACGGCGGGTGCAGATGTCCTTCGGGCCGCTATACCCGCACGCGGAGAACGTCTGCCGCGTGCCGGCCTACCTCGACGACCTTCTCTCACTAGGCGAGCACCGCCGGAGCGGTGACGACAGCCTGCTCGCCCTGGACGATCTGGGGATCACCGCGACCCGCGATCGACTTCACCTGGTCAGTATCTCGCGTCGCCAGATCGTGGAGCCGCAGGTGTTCCACGCGCTCGCGCTGGACAAGCAGCCCCCGCCGCTCGCCCGCTTCCTGGCGCATCTGCCCCGGGCCTTCTCCGCCGCCTGGTACCAGTTCGACTGGGGCCCGCACGCCCGGCTGCCGTTCCTGCCCCAAGTCCGCTACCGACGTACCGTCCTGTCCCCAGCCCAGTGGCGGCTCGCTTCTGCGGACCTTCCACCCCACGGGGCAGGTCCCGACTCCTGGCGGCGGGCACTCAACCAGTGGCGGCGCCGCTGGGGCTGTCCCGACGTTGTCGAACTTCGCGACGCGGACCGCACTCTGCGCCTCACCCTCGACGAACCCGCGCATGCCGCCCTCTTACATGCTCACCTCACCTACCGCGGCCAGGCGATCCTCGTCCCCGCCGTGCCGGCGGCCGAGTACGGGTGGATCGACGGCCACGCCCACGAAATCGCGTTGCCCCTGGTCACCACCCGTCCCCCGGCACCCAACCCCCTCCACGCTTCGCTACCTATCGTGACGAACAGCTGCGGAAATCTGCCCGGTGCGCCGGACGCCACCTGGTTGTCGGTGAAGGTGTTCACACACCCGGAACGGATCGGTGAGCTTGTCGCGAAGGAGCTGCCCGGCCTGCTGACCACGCTCGGCACACCTGAAAGCTGGTGGTTGCGGTACCGCAGCGCATACGAACGGGACCACCTGCGCCTACGGCTACGCACCCCTGCCGATCGCTACGCTGAACATTCACGAGCGGTCGGAGAGTGGACGCGGCGGATGCGACACGCGGGACTCGTCGGACGGCTGGTGATCGACACCTACTATCCGGAAATCGGCCGCTATGGGAACGGCGAAGCCCTGGAGGCCGCCGAGCACGCCTTCGCCGCCGACTCCACTTTCGCTGCCACCCTGCTGCGGCACCTGCCGGCCACCGCGGTGGATACCGCGCTGGTCGTGGCGACCATGGTCGACGTCGTCCAGAGTTTCTTTGATGATCCCGACGAGGCCATGGACTGGTTGGCCACCCGGCCAGCACCGACTGCCAAAACCGTCGACCGGTCGGTGGCCAAGCAAGCGATTCGGCTCGCGACCGACCCGCGCGTCCTGCGGTCGCTGCCCGGCTGGTCCGCTGACATCGAGCTGGCGTGGAACGACCGCGCCGACGCACTGGCCGGCTACCGCAAGACGCTGCCACCGCCCACCAGCCTCGACGTGGTGGTGGAGTCGCTGCTGCACCTGCATCACAACCGGCTCGTCGGCATCGACCAGGACAGCGAACGCACCTGCCGGCGCCTGGCCCGCCACGCCGCACTCGACTGGCGGCATCGACCCGGCGCTGGCGCCCGGTGACCTACACCGACCCGCGCACGCCGCCGCCCGACCACGAGCTCACACCAGGCTGGGGCCAATCCCTCGCAGACGGGGCGGCTGGCCTGGCGCTGCTGCATATCGGCTACGCCCGTGCCGGGATCGGCGACTGGGTCACCGCGCACCAGTGGGCGAAGGCCATGACCTACAGCCCCGTCGCCGCCGACCGGAACGCCTGCCTGTACCGCGGTGCCCCGGCGGTCGCATTCGTGCTACGCACCGCCGGGTTGCTCGCCTACGACGGCGTGCTCCGAGAGCTTGACGAACACACTGCGACGATCACCCGTACCCGGCTGGCGCAGGCGCACGAGCGGATCGACCGCGGCGCTCTGCCGAGTCTGCGGGAGTTCGACCTGATCAACGGACTGACCGGGCTCGGCATGTGCCTGCTACACGCCCGTCATGCCGACCCGACCCACCCCGGCGGCGGACCGCTGCGGGACGTGCTGACTTACCTCATCCGGCTGACCAAACAGATCACCGTCGACGGCACCGCACTGCCCGGCTGGTGGACCGCGCACAGCCCGTCCGGCCGCCCCGATCCGCGCTGGCCCGGCGGCCACGCGAATCTCGGCATGGCGCATGGCATCGCCGGACCCCTGGCACTGCTGTCCGCCGCCATGATCAGCGGAATCACGGTGCCTCGCCAAGCCGACGCGATCGACCACGTCGACCGGTTCCTCGACGCCTGGCGTTGCGGCCCGCCGAACAGCCCCTGGTGGCCCGGCATGATCTCCGCCCGTGAATGGGCCAACACCACCATCGACCAGCCAGGCCCACAACGCCCCTCCTGGTGCTACGGCACCCCCGGCCTGGCATGCGCCCGCTACCTCGCCGCCCAGGCGCTGAACCGTCCCTCCCAGATCGACCTTGCCCAGACCGCGCTCGTCGCCTGCATCACCGACAACGCCCAGCTCAACCATCTCAGCGACGACTCGCTTTGCCATGGCTGGGCAGGCCTGGTGCACACCGCTCGCCGGCTGCTCGCTGACGCCGATCCCGACGGTGAAGGCGCCAAAGCGCTGGCCGGTGTGGAACACCGGTGGTCACAGCGCAGCCCGCAGGCGGTCCCAGACACGGTGGAAGCAAGCGGGATGCTAGAAGGCAGCGGCGGCGTCGCCCTCACCCGCCTCCCCACACACACCGGGTGGGACGTCTGCCTGCTCACCGCCGGACCCATACGCGCACCGATCAGCTCACCCGAACTGGAAACGAAAGGAACCGGATGACCAACGCCACCAGCACCCGACCCGACGACCTACGCGAGGAGATGATCAGCCGCATCCGCGCGGCCGGCCACCTGCACTCCGCGCGCATCGAGCAGGCGTTCCGCGTCGTTCCGCGGCACCGCTTTGTCCCCGCGGCATCGGTCGAAGAGGCATACCAGAACAGAGCGATCACCATCAAACCCGGCGAGGACCGGCCCGCCAGCTGCATCTCAGTGCCCACCGTCGTCGCCATGATGCTCGACCAGCTCGACCCACAGCCTGGCGACCACGTGCTGGAAATCGGCGCCGGCACCGGCTACAACGCCGCTCTGCTCGCCGAACTCGTCGGTGACACCGGCAGCGTCACCACCGTCGACATCCACCCCGACGTCACCGACCACGCCCGCCGCGCCCTCGCCGAGACCGGTTACGAACGGGTCCGGGTCATCACCGCAGACGGCGCCCTCGGCCACGCAGACCACGCCCCCTACAACAAGATCATCGTGACGGTGGGGCCATGGGACCTTCCCCCGGCCTGGTTCAACCAGCTCGCCCCCGGCGGGACGCTCGTCGTCCCGCTGCACTGGCGCGGCCAAGCCCGCAGCGTCCAGCTCGTTCGCCACGACACACACCTTCGCGCGGAGAACAGCCAGCTCTGCGGCTTCATCCCGATGATCGGGATCGTACCGACCGGCGAGCACACCGGCACTATCACCGAGAACGTCGCGCTGTACTGGGACGCCGACCAGAACATCGACCCACACGCGCTACAGGATGTGTTCACCGGACCCGCAGCCACCGTCTGGTCTGACGTGCACGTCGTCGCCAACGAACCCTTCGACCACATCTGGCTATGGCTGACCGCCACCGAACCCGGCACCTGCCGCCTCGACGCCGAGGACGACGCCATCGAAGCTGGTCTCTGCCGTCCCGCGTTCGCCTACCGCACTCCCACAATCGTCGAAGGCGACAACCTGGCCTACCTCAGCAAACCCCGCCCAGCTGACCAGCCAGGCCCGAACGGTGAGCGCCGCTACGAACTCGGCGCCACCGGCCACGGCCCCGCTGGCGCCCGCCTCGCCCAACGCATAGTCGAACAGATCCGCCGCTTCGACCGCGACCGAACCGCCCAGCCCATCATCACCACCTACCCCGCCGGTACGGCAGAAATAGACCGGCCCGCCGGCATTGTGGTCAACAAGCATGATGTCCGCATGCTCATCACTCCCTGACCGACGACCGCGCCGACTTTCTGTTTAGGGCAGCTCTCGGATCCAACGGCTTCGACCGGAGTGACGCCGGTAGCCGAGGACGTCGTAGGTGGCCCGAGCGGCTGTGTTGTCGTCCTCGACCATGGCGTCTACCAGAATCGCTCCCAGGGCGGCAAACCGGTCATGCGCTGCTGCCAGGAGCGCGCTTGCCAGGCCACGGCGGCGATGTTCGGGGTCGACCGCCAGCCGGTAGATGTGGCCGCGCCACCCGTCGCAGCCTGCGACCACGGTTCCTATGAGGGCACCGTCGTGATCGGCGATGAGCAGCGCGCCGGGGTCGTGCGGGAGCAGTCGGCCGATCCCGACTGGCCCGTCGGTCACACTGGCACCGTCGGCGGCCCGCGCCCATAGCCTCAGTACCGCCTCGATGTCGTCGGAACACCCTTCTCGAATGACCATCCCAGGATCATCGTCGCTGTCGTCTGATGAGGAAGCCGTGGCTGCGCTTTGACGTGCCACGGTGAGCGGCCGACGTTCGCCGACGTGGTGCGGTGGCTACGTGGGCCTATCCCATCCCGGCCCGGCGTGACCCTGCCCTGCGGTGCTCGGTGCGGCCCGTGTAGTCAACTCGACGGCTGCGAGATAGAGCGGTTCGCGTCATCGCTGCAGCCGAACCTGGCCGCCTCCGCGGGCCGCCGACACCACAGAAGAATTTTTTGTCCGTTGTGCTGGATAGCGCCGGTCCGGCGCCGGATGGCAGCCACGACCGGAGACTCTCCGTGCACAGGCCGCCGTCGCAGGCGTGGGGAGCCCGCGGGTCTGCGACGACGCCGAGGCAGCCGGATCCCTTTGTTGCACCGCAACAAAAGTGCACAGCCGGACGCGAATAATCACAAGTCACTAGAGATCTACAATTGTCGCGCTCCGTGGGTATATCGCAGCTCGGCGCGGATCCTAGTACCTATTTGCCCGATTTTTCGTGAGATTATCGTCTCACTTGCGGCGACCCTGGGTGACAGGGTTACAACACTGCGGTCGGAATAGGTGACGGACAGGCAGTGTGCCGAGTGAATCGATCAGCAGGGCGCGGAGCGTCATTCGTGGTCGCCGCGGGTATGGCGCTCGGCGGATGCGGCGGTGCCCACCACGTGGCGCCGGCGCCAGCATCGACGCCGAGCAGGATCGCGTCGGCTTCGCCGTTCGCGGTGCCGGGCACCGACGCGCTGGTCGCCTATCGGGGCATGTGGGCCGACTGGGCGGCTATGGCCTCGACTGGCGACTATCAAAATCCACGTCTCGCAGATCATGTAAGCGGCCGTGCGCTCTCCCTCATCTACCGTGCGGTCTATACAAACCAGCATAACGGTCAATTCTCTCGTGGGAATCCGATGATATCCCCTAAGGTAACCGCCGAAGATCCTGCGGGTAGTCCAGGCCGGGCAACAATCTCTGATTGCGTAAATACCTCTAATTGGCTGGTTTACGATTCATCCGGCCATCTGCAGGCCGGTACGCCCGGCGGTAGAAGAGCGGTACAAGCACTTGCCCTGAAGACTGACAGGACATGGAAGATCAATCAACTTGTCATTCAGGACGTCGGGTCATGCTGAGAAAAAGCGCGGCTGTCATCGTCGTCGCTGCTGTTGTCGTCTTGGCCTCGGGGGACGTCGCGCTCGCTGTCGACCCGTTGGGATCGGCCACCTGCGATCGCGCTGATAGAGCATGCACCGTCTGGGCAGGAACCCTGGGCCAGCCCGCTGCTCCTCGTGCTGAATCCAGGTCACGTCCGGCTACATCGTCCAGCGCAGACTCCGTCTCGTGCCCGACGTTGGGTACGAGCGCCTTGCCGTGCTTGGACACGGCGGACGGCTGGTCGGGGGCTGACGGCTGCCGGTATGAGGCAGCCACGGATTTTGTGCCGTCGGCGGCGGTGGCAGCGGAGGAGGCGACGCCTGGGGTAAAGGGAGGGTGGTATCGGCAGGCGTGCGGCGCGAATTTCGATGTGGTGTGGCTTCCGAACACGGCGACAGCGGCAGCTGTGCCCTCGCCCGCAGCGGTGGCGCAGTTGGCGGTGAAGAAGCTCGTGCTACCGACGCCGCAGGTGGCGATGTCGCCGGGTGTGGGGGTGCCGCAACTGGTGGGGGTGCCGGTGTGGTTGTGGTTGCCGGCTGGGGTGTGGGGGCCGGTGTCGGCGACGGCGGCGGTGCCGGGGGTGTCGGTGACGGCGACCGCGAGCCCGCGGGAGGTGGCGTGGGATTTCGGGGATGGCGGGGTGGTGTCGTGCGGGGGGCCGGGGACGGTGTATCGGCCGGGTGTGGATGATCCGGCGGGGGGCTCGCCGGACTGCGGGGTGGTGTTCGCTCGCTCGTCGGTGGGTGAGGCGGATGGCAGGTTTCCGGTGACGGTGACGGTGCGGTGGCAGGTGGGGTGGGCGGGTGCCGGTCAGCAGGGGGTGGTCGCGGGGTTGACGTCGCGGGCGGTGTCGAGCGTGGTGGTGGGTGAGTCGCAGGCGTTGGCGGTGCCGGCGTCGGGTGGTGCGCGGTGAGTACGTCGTCGGTGGCCCGCCGGGAGGGGTCGGTTCCATTCCGGTTGGAGGGGCGGGGGCGGTCGGGGCGGGGTGGGCGGCGCGCGTTGGTGGGTGTGGTGCTGGTGGTGGTGTGTGTGGCGGTGTTCGTGGTGGTGGGGGGCCGCCGGGATGGCCGCCGGGAGGTGCTGCTGGTGACCCGGGCGGTGCCGGCGGGGCATCTGCTCGCGGTGGGGGATGTGCGGGCGGTGTCGGTGGTCGCGGATCCGGGGGTGGATCTGGTGCCGGCTGGGCGGGCAGCCGAGGTGGTGGGTCGTCCGGCGGCGGTGCCGCTGATGGCGGGGAGTTTTCTGTCGGCTGGGTCGGTGGGCCGTCGGCTGCTGCCGGAGGGTGCGCGGCTGGTCGGGGCGAGTCTGAAGGCGGGGGCGTTCCCTCCGGGGTTGGCGGCGGGTGATCGGGTCTCGGTGCTGGTGACCGGTGATACCGCCGGGCCGTCGGACGGCGGTGTGAGTGTGGCGCCGGCGGGGTCGTCGGTGGACGGGGTCGTGGCGACGGTCGAGGAGGGGCCGGCGGGGTCGGGTGGGCTGGTGGTGTCGGTGCAGGTCGGTTCGGGGGATGCGGATCGGGTGGCGCGGGCGGCGGCGGCCGGCCAGGTGGTGCTGGTGTTGCGGGGGTCACGGTGAGCGGGCTGGTCGTGGTCGGGTCGGTGAAAGCCTCGCCCGGGGTGACGACCGCGACGGTGGGGTTGGCGGCGGGCTGGCCGATGCGCCCGGGTGGGGCACCGGTGGTGGCGGTGGAGGCTGATCCGTCGGGTGGGGATGTGGCCGGCTGGTATGAGCTGGCGGCCTCGGGGTTGGTGACGTGGGCGGCGCAGGCCCGGTCGGGCCGGGGGGCGCTGTCCGGGCATGTGCGGGAACTGCCTGGTGGGGTGGAGGTGGTGGCCGCCCCGGTGGATGCGATTGCGGCGCGCGGCGCGGTGGAGGTCCTCGCCGAGGCGGGGGCGGTGCGGGCGGCGGCGAACAGTGTGACGGTGGTGGCGGATGTGGGCCGTCTGGATCTGTTCTCGCCGGCGGGGCCGCTGATCGCGGCGGCCGATGTGCTGGTGGTGCTGGCGCGTCCGGTGCCGGTGGAGCTGGCCCGGGTGGTCGGGCGGGAAGGGCAGTTGACGGCGGCGGGACGCCGGGACTGTGTCCTGCTGCTGGTCGGGGAAACTCCGTGGCCGGTGGACCGGGTCGCGGAGTCGGTTGGGATGCCGGTTCTGGGTGTGCTCCCGGACGATCCGCGGGGTGCGGCGCGGATCGCCGGGCGCCCCGGTGGGCGGCGCACGGCTGGGCACGCGCCGCTGGCC
>NZ_JALKFU020000629.1 GCF_023242965.2 Frankia sp. AgKG'84/4 | reverse complement strand
GCCACACCCGGTGCGCCGGCGGCCCCTGGTCGACGAGCCGACCAACGAGCACCTCCATGACGGTGGTGGCCGCCGCGGCCCGCTCGTCCGCCTCGGCCTGCGCCGCGGCCTCGTCTGCGTCGGCGCCGGGGGAGCCGGCGGGCGCGACGATCGGCGCCGGCGCGGTGTCATACGGCAGGACCTGGCCGGCGATGACCTCCTGGCGGATCCGGGCCGAGCGCAGCCGGTAGGGGCCGGAGACGTACGCCGCCTTGAACCGGGTGATCGTCGCGACGTCGGAGCGCAGGTAGCCGTTGCCGGGCGCGGCGGGCAGCTCGTAGGCGTCCGGCACGCCGATCACCGACCGTGACTCCATCGCGGAGAACGTCCGCAGGCTGATCCGGTAGGACAGGTGTCCTTCGAGCTGGTGGATGCGGCCGTCGTCGAGGCGCTGCGAGGCGAGCAGCAGGTGCACGGCCAGCGACCGGCCGAGCCGGCCGATCATCACGAACAGCTCGATGAAGTCGGTGTGCGCGGCGATCAGCTCGCTGAACTCGTCGACGACGACGAACAGCGTCGGCAGCGGCGCGAGCGGCGCGCCCTGCGTGCGGGCGGCCTCGTAGTCGCGTACCGAGCTGAACCCGCCGGCGGCACGCAGCAGTTCCTGGCGGCGCACCAGCTCGCCGCGCAGCGCGTCACGCATCCGGTCGACGAGGGAGGCCTCGTCGGCGAGGTTCGTGATCGTCGCGGAGACGTGCGGGAGCCGGTCGAGGCCGGCGAACGTCGCGCCGCCCTTGAAGTCGACGAGCACGAAGTTCAACGTCTCCGACGAGTGCGTCACCGCCAGCGCCAGCACCAGGGTGCGCAGCAGCTCGCTCTTACCGGAGCCGGTGGCGCCGATGAGCATGCCGTGCGGGCCCATCCCGTCCTCGGCGGACTCCTTGATGTCCACGTCGATGGGGGAGCCGTCGGCGGCGACACCGATGGGCACCCGCAGCCGCGCGGCGCCGGTACGCGCCGCCCAGCCGGGGCGCGGGTCGAACCGTTCCAGGTCGCCGAGGCCGAGCAGTTCGGGCAGGTCGAGGTTCGCGACGAGGCCCTCGCCGGCCTTCTCGCCGATCGCGCCGGCGCCGTGGCGGGCGAGCACCCGGGCCAGGGCCGCGATCCGGGTCACGGAGAGCCGGTCGGGGGCGGCCAGGCGGGTGCGCACCACCCGGCCGACCCGGTCGTGCTCGACGGTGTGCACCTGCTCGGCGGTGATGTCCAGGCGCAGTGCCTGGCGCGGATTGCCGCCGTCGTGGCCGTCGAAGTCGACGAGCACGGCGTTGCGGTAACCGGAGACGAGGAACCGGGAGCCGGGCTGGATGCGCCCGCCGTCGTTGACGACGACGACGAACGGCTCGGCGCGCGAGGGCGCCGCGCCGGTCTCGAACCGGGCCCGTTCCCGGAACTCCCGCCCGAGGAGCCGTTCGACGTCCTCCAGCGACTCGCCGACGAGGCGCACCGGGCCGGCGGCGTCGGTGTCCGCGGGATGCTGGGCGTGCGGCAGCCACTTCACCCACGACCATGCCTCGCGGCGCGCCGCCGTCGCGGACACGGCGATCTGCAGCTCGTCGGGGGCGTGGAAGGCGACGAGCTGGGCGATCAGCGCGCGGGCCAGCGCCAGGGCGGGTTCGCGCGCCCCGTCGAGGCGGATGTGCGCGAAGCCGCGCACGAACAGGGCGACGGGCTGGTGCGGGATCGTCGTGTAGGCGCGGGTGAACCGGCGCAGCGCCTTCGCGCAGACGGGTTCGAGGTCCTCCACCGGGCTGGACTGCAGCGGGGTGATCCGCACGGCGAGGCGTTGCGCGCCGGTGCCGAGGCGGACCTCGCCGAAGTCCGGATGGGTCGGGCGGCGCTCCCACAGCCGGCTGGTCAGCGCGAGTGACCACAGTGACTCCGGGTCGGGGTGGCGCCAGGCCAGCGCGTCGCGCTGCTTCTCGGCGTAGCGGCGGACCTGCCGGCGGGTCTGGGAGAGGTAGCGCAGGTAGTCGCGGCGCTCCCCGCCGAGTTTCTGCCGGCGGTTGCCGGACTGGCCCAGCATCTGCCCGGCGCCCATCCCGGCCATGCCCACGCCCATCATCGCCATCATGATCAGCCCGGCCGGTCCGCCGTGCGCCGCGCCGCCGACGAAGTAGAACATCATCCCGCAGGACATCAGCAGCCCCGGGACCACCATCACCAGAGTGCGCATGCCGCCGGAGGTGACCTCGGGCACGGTCGGCGGCTCCTGCAGGGTGATGTCCCCGTGCGGCATCTCCGGTCCGGTGCGGCGGGCGGGGCGGCGGAACGGCACGGTGGACATGTCCCCTACACGCCTGCGCCGTGCACGCCGGACTGCCTCCCTAATGTGATGTGAGTCACTGCCCTGAACGGATCTGTCGGGCCGGTGCGTGCGGGGGTTATGGCAGGCAGCAACACGGCGCAGGTGTGCCGGCTCCTCGTCGTCGGACCGACGAGCCGCGTCGACCTGTCCGTGCCCACCCACGTGCCGCTCGCCGACCTGATGCCGGCGATGCTGCGCAGCCTGGGCCCGGACCTCGCCGACCGCGGCCTGGAACACTCCGGCTGGGTCGTGCAGCGCCTCGGCGAGCCGCCGCTGGACGAGGACCTCTGCGTCGCCGACCACGACCTGCTCGACGGCGACGCGGTGCACCTGCGCCCCCGCTCCGACCAGATCCCGCCGCTGGACTTCGACGACCTCATCGACGGTGTCGCCACCGGCATGCGGGCCCGCTCCGGCCGGTGGCGCCTACGCACGAACCGCGCCGCCGCCATGGTCGTGCTGGCCCTGCTGCTGCTCGCCAGCCTCGCCATGCCGCTGCTACGCGCCGGGGACCCGGCCGCGGCGGCCGCCCGGGACTGGGCGGCGGGCGTTCCAC
>NZ_JALKFU020000628.1 GCF_023242965.2 Frankia sp. AgKG'84/4 | reverse complement strand
GCTCACTGCCAGCTCGACCGCCCGCTGCCTCGCCCCACCACCTCGGTCAGCCGGCGTCTCGTCAGGCCTGGGCCCCGCCCCGGGCGGCCGGCGGCGCACAGCGCCCGCATCAGGCTGGCCGCCACCGATTCGCGCAGCGGGTGGGCCGCGGCCAGTTCGGCGAGTTCGGGCACCAGCTCGGCGCCGCCGCCGAGACGCAGATCGGCCTTGATGCGGCCCTCGACGGCGGCGAGGCGGCGTTCCTCCAGCCGGGCGATGACCGCCCGGGCGAACGGGGCGTCCGCGACATCGGCCAGCGGCGGCCCTCGCCACAGCTCGATCGCGACGCGAAGGATCTTGGCGGCCTGCGCGTCCTCGCCGCAGCGCAGCGCCTCCCTGCCGTCGGCAACGAGACGCTCGAAACGCACCGCGTCGACGGCCTCGGCGGGCAGGGCCAGCCGGTAGCCGGCGGCCTGGAACTCCACCGGCAGCCCGGGGACCGTCCGACGCAGCCTCGAGACCAGGGCCTGCAGCGCACCTGTCGCCGCCGCCGGTGGATCACCGGCCCACAGCCCGGCGATGAGCCGCTGGGCGGGCACCAGCCGGCCGGGGTCGAGCGCCAGCAGGATGAGCAGGGTACGCAGCCGGGCCCCACCGACGTCGACCGTCGCCGCGGAGACCCCGGATCCGGTCCGGACCGCCAGCGGGCCCAGCACGCAGATCTGCACGAGCTGATTCTGCCCGTCCGCGAACCCTGTGGTCGATGCGTTTGTCTGGCGGCGGCGCTCCGCGGCCCGGCCGGCGGCCACCTATGATCGGCTTCTGCCCCGTTGGGGGCAGCGCGATCACGACGGGGGGAGGCCGCGCGTTGAACGGTTCCGATCTTCTTGCCGATGCCTTCGGGCGCATCCGCGACGAGGTGCGTGACGCCGTCACCGGTCTCGGCGCCGACCAGCTCGCCGACCGGATCGACGGGTCAACAAACTCGATCGCCTGGCTGGTCTGGCACCTGACCCGGGTTCAGGACGACCACGTCGCCGAGGTCGCGGAGGTCGAGCAGGTGTGGACCGCCGCAGGTTTCGCGGCGCGGTTCGGGCTGCGGCTGCCCACCGCGTCCATCGGCTACGGCCACACCTCTGCCGACGTGGCCGCGGTGCGCGTCGACGATCCCGACCTGCTCGTCGAGTATCACGAGGCGGTCCACGACCAGACGGTGCGCTACCTGTCGACGCTCACCGACGGTGACTTCGACCGGGTCGTCGACGAGCGCTGGGAACCACCCGTCACCCTCGGCGTCCGGCTCGTCAGCGTCGTCTCGGACGATCTCCAGCACGTCGGCCAGGCCGCACTGGTGCGCGGGATCCTCGAACGACGGGCGTCCTAGCCGCCGTGCCCGGCCGCTTCGTCACGCGGGACGGCCGAGTTGTCGATCTCGACCACTGGCGGCCGGGCGAGGGCCTGCACGAGTTCTTCGTCAGCGCCGGGTCGATAGAGCTGATCATGCGCGACGCCGGGGTCCCGCAGCCGCCCGAGATCCCCGGCTGGCCGCCGGCGGCCGACGCCGACGACTGACTACCACCACCACCACGAGCGTCGGCGGCGCCGCGTCCGAGTCAGGGATTGCGGGTGCGTAGCAGCGTGCGCAGCTCCGCCTCCCAGTTCACCCCTTCGCCCTCACGGCCGGTCGGCACCTGCGCCTCGATCTCGGCGAGGAAGCGGGTGACGACCGAACGGCACAGCTCCAGGTCCGCCCGCCCCGACGGACTCGACAGGGAGACGGTGACGACCGCCCGGCCCCGCGTCCGCGTCGGGCGGATCCGGACATCGCCGGTGCCCGCGCGGGTCTGCGTGCCCTCGGCGAGCAACGAGCGGGCAAAGATCCAGGTAATGGACTCCCGGCCAGGACGGAGGATGAGCTCCACCGCGAACGGGTCCGCCGGGTCGTAACGCAGCGTACCCGCAACGGCGGTGCGTACCCCGTCGTCCGTGACGAAGTCGGCGGAGAGGTCGCGCACCACGACATGCGCGGGCGTCGAACTGTGACGGAGCATTCGCTGCCTCCCAACACGGTCGGAACCGACCCTGTCAGCATCGCCTCCGTCACCTGCTGCCGGCGCCACCCGAGGGGCCCCAGTCCACAGGCGGAACAACCCTCGGGCCACGGGCCGGTCGGCCGGAACTGCCCGGATCCGCTACGACAGCGACCGGCCGCGCCGCGCCGCGCGGCCAAACTCGGCCTAGGAAATCTTCCGTGGATCTTCTGTTGGTCAGATGAAGATCCACCCGACAACCGCATCGACCACGGGCCGTCGCCGCCTCGGGCGTGCCCAACCTTGGGGGCGTCGGCCGTGTGCGGCACCGTGAGGGACCGCTCCATGTCCGGAATGTCCGTGGGGGCGCGTGGGACGGAGGCTTCCCGTCGCTTTGAACGGGGTCCGCGTTCGGATTATCCCTGTCAAGGAGTCAGGTAGCGGCTCAGCCACGCACCACCGGCGCAAGACGCTGGCCAAGGAAACCAGCGCGGCGTCCGACCTCAAGATCCACGAAAAGCAGCCTAGCCCCAGGTGGACAGGTTCTGGCTCATGCCGGCGACGTACACGGTGTTCACTCCGCGGTTGGCGCCCCGGGTGTCGAGGACGATGGCGCCGTTCGGCCGGACGCGGCCGATCTGGTCGTCGACCTCGTCGTGCAGCGCGTCCACCTGCCCCGTCCGATCCCCACCGACCCGACCCCCATCCTCACTCTCCGCGGTGGCGGCGGGTGTCGCCGCTCGGCGCCGGGCACCGACGGCTCGCCGCACCTGGTCGGTCGCGCCCGCACCGTGCTCGGCACCCAGACCGGGGATCAGGGCGGCCAACGGATCGCCGCCGAGCAGCTCGCCGGCCCGGCCGTCATCGGCGTCGCCCGGCCGGCGCAGCGGCAGGGGCGCGCCGCTCGGC
>NZ_JALKFU020000627.1 GCF_023242965.2 Frankia sp. AgKG'84/4 | reverse complement strand
CGCCGAACCTCGTCGGCGCGAGCGCGATCGCCGCCGCGTGCCGCGCGCTCGCCGCGCTGCCCGCCGGCGCATGGGAACGGCACGAGACGCGGCTGCGGGATCGGCTGCTGCGCGGGCTCGCCGCCCTCGATGGCGTCGTGATCCACCGGATCTGGGCGGACAGCGACGAGGTCGGCGCCGCCGGGATCGGCGTCGTCGCGTTCTCGCTGCCCGGGCACGACCCCGGCCGGGTCTCCGCCTACCTCTCGGCCGAGCATGGCATCGGCGTGCGGGCCGGCCGGTTCTGCGCGCATCCGCTGCTGGCCCGCCTCGGCGTGCCCGGCGGGGCGCTGCGCGCCAGCGTCGGCGTCGGCTCGACGTCCGAGCACGTCGACCGTCTGCTCGACGCCCTCGACGGCTACCTGCGCGTCGGTACCGGCTGGACCTACGCCGTCCGCGACGGCCAGTGGCAGCCTTCCCCCGATGACCGCCGCCCGCCACCGTGGGTCGAGGACTTCGCCACCGGCCCGGCGTCCGCTGGCACCTCACCCTGCGGCACCTGAGCGACGCGGGTCCGCGGGCTCGCGGGCCGTCCTTTCCGACCCCCGTCAGGGGTGGGCGGCTACCGCCCGGAATCGGGCGGCGAGGGCTGCGCTCCGGAGCGCCCCGGCACGGACGTAGGTGAACCTTTAACAGAAGGTCTATCGACTCGAAACCGGATGTCGACGGCCTCGCCCGACAGTGTTGGCGTGCTGAACATCGGGGCGTTCGCCGAGGCCACCTGGGGTGGCGCGGTCGCCCGATGCCCCAAGCAGATGGTGCACGGACCCTGCGCGGGAGTGTCCGAGGACGGGCGCTGTGAGGTTCCCGACACCGGTCCGTGCTCGTTCCTCGATGCGGTGGACGCCTGGCCCTATCCCGCTGCCCTACCGGTGGCTGGTGCTGACGGGCCCGGCGCGGCCGGCCGATCCGACGCGGCCGCGGCGTTTCGCGCGGTGGCGGCGGTGCGGCCGGTCGTCGTCGCCGATCTGCCGGCTGCCGCGCTGTCCGCGGACAGTCTGCGGGCGAGCGCGGGTGTGCTCGCCGGGGCCGCCGATGCCTGCCTGCTCGGGGATCACGGCGGCGCGCGGGTGCAGTTCCCGCCGTCGTACCGGGCACGGCTGCTCACGGATCTCGGGGTGGCGGTGTGGACGGGGATCAACTGCCGGGACCGCAACCGGGTCGCGCTCGAGGGTGAGATCGCGGCGTGCGCCGACGCGGGCGTCACCGGGCTGCACTGCGTCACCGGCGACCATCCGGCACTCGGTCACCGGGCGGACGCGCCAGGGGTGTTCGACCTGGACAGCCTCGACGTCGTCGCGCTCGCACGCGGGCGGGGACCGCTGGTGTCGGTCGCGCACGCGCCGGCCGCGCCGCCGGCGGACCGACGGCTGTCCCGACTCGTCGCCAAGATCGATGTGGGTGCCGACGTGGTGTTCGTCGACCACTGCGGCGGCCTCGGGCCGCTCGCCGACGCGGTCGCCGCGCTGCGCGAGTCCGGTTTCGACGGGACGGTGCTCGGCTGTGTGCCGGTGGTGACGAGCGCCGCCACCGCCGTGGTCGTCGCGTCCTTCGCCGGTCCCCGTCTGCCCGCCGGCTACCTGGAGGGGATCATGAACGCGGTCGACCCGCGGCTCACCGGGGTGCGCGCGGGGGCGCAACTCGCCGAACGGATGCTGGCGGTGCCCGGCGTCGACGGGATCAACCTCTCCGGCGGCGCCCAGCCCGGTCACGAACTGGCGGCCGCGGGCGCCACCGCCGAGATCGCCCGCCGCGTCCTCGGCGTCCAGCCGCGGTCGGCACTGTCATGAGCTGGCTGCGCGGCGCCACGACGGCGGAGGGCGACGTCGTCGACGTGGAGCTCGCCGACGGGCTGATCCGCCAGGTCGTCCCGTCGACCGACCAGGCCGACCCGGCTGACCGGACCGGGCGGACCGGGCGGACCGGGCCGATCGGGCCGGATGACGTCGACCTGACCGGACAGGTGCTGCTCGCGTCGTTCGTGGAACCGCACGCGCACCTGGACAAGGCGCTGACCGCGTCGCTGGCCCGCAACGTCACCGGGGATCTCGCCGGCGCCATCATGGCGATCCAGACGCTGCTGCCGACCTCGACGGTCGAGGACTTCGCCGCCCGCGCGCAGGCGGCATTGCGGATTCACCTGGCGCTGGGCACGACCCACCTCCGCACGCACGTCAACGTCGGCGTCCAGTCGGGCATGCGGGCGTTGGAGGCGCTGGTCGACGTGCGGGAACGCTGGCGGGGGCTGGTGGAGCTGCAGCTCGTGGCACTGGTGTCGAACCCGCTGTCCGGGCAGCCCGGGCGGGATCTGCGCCAGGCGCTGGCCGAGGGCGCCGACGTCGCCGGTGGCTGTCCGCACCTCGACCCCGAGCCGCACCAGGCCGTCGCGATCTGCCTCGACGCCGCCGGCGAGGCCGGGCTCCCGTTGGACCTGCACACCGACGAGACCCTCGACCCGCGGCTACTCACCCTCGCCACCCTCGCCGACCTGGTCGAACGCACCGGGTTCCGGCACGGCGCGGCGGCCAGCCACTGCGTGAGCCTGTCGATGCAGCCGCCGAACGTGCAGGAGCGGGTCAGCGAGCAGGTCGCCGCCGCCGGGGTCGGGATCGTCACGCTGCCGCAGACGAACCTGTTCCTGCAGGGGCGCAACCACACCGTCGGCATCCCGCGCGGACTGACCGCGATCGGGCCGCTGCGCCGCGCCGGGGTGATCGTCGCCGCCGGCGGGGACAACCTGCGCGACCCGTTCAACCCGGTGGGCCGCGGCGACGCGTTGGAGACGGCGTCGCTGATGGTCACCGCCGGGCACCTCGCCCCGGACGAGGCGCTGGCGTCGGTGACCTCGGCGCCGCGCGCGCTGCTCGGGCTGGGGCCGGTGTCGCTCACCG
>NZ_JALKFU020000626.1 GCF_023242965.2 Frankia sp. AgKG'84/4 | reverse complement strand
CGGCCGGCCGCCGGGCGTCCACCGGTCGCCCGCGCCTACCCGGCGCTGCTGCTGGTCGCGCTGGTGTGCGGGGGGCTGGCCGCGCTGGACATCCCGGGCAACCGGAACCTCGACCAGTGGCGGCCGACACTCGACGCCGCCCGGCCGGACCCCCGCCCGGCCGGGGAGGCGCCTCGATGAGCGGCGCGCAGGTCCCCGACCAGCTGTCCGCGCGGGACCGGCTCTCCCTCGGCCAGCGGATCACCTTCAGCGCCACCGCCGCGATCGTGATCGCCGCGTTCGCCTTCGCCCCGATGGCCGCCATGGTCGGCGTGATCGCCATCATCAGCCTGCTCTACCTGGCCGTCTTCGCTGAGCGTCTGGTGCTGCTCCACCGGGCGCTGCGGGATCCGGGCCTGCTGAGCATCGCCCCCGAGCGAGCCCGCGCCGAGCCGGGGGAAAACCTGCCCGTCTACACCGTCCTCATCCCGGCCTACCGCGAGCCGGAGGTCCTCCCCCACCTGCTCACCGCGATCGCGGACATCGAGTACCCGCCGGACCGGCTCGACGTCATCCTGCTGCTGGAGGAGGACGACGACGAGACCTACGCCGCCGCCGTCGCGGCGGACCCGCCCGACTACCTGCGGATCGTCCGGGTTCCCTACTCGGAGCCACGGACGAAGCCGAAGGCGTGCAACGTCGGGTTGGCCCTTGCCCGCGGCGACCTGGTCACCATCTTCGACGCGGAGGACCGGCCCGACCCGCTGCAGCTGCGGCAGGCCGCGATCGCCTTCCGCGAGGTCCCGGCGAACGTCGTCTGCCTGCAGGCGAAACTCGCCTACTTCAACCATGACCAGAACCTCCTCACCAGCTGGTTCACCACCGAGTACGCGATGTGGTTCGACCAGATGCTGCCCGGCCTCGTCCGCCAGGACGCCCCGATCCCACTCGGTGGGACGTCCAACCACTTCCGTGCCGACGTGCTACGCGAGCTGGGCGGCTGGGACCCCTTCAACGTCACCGAGGACGCCGACCTCGGCGTGCGCCTGCACCGGCGCGGCTACCGCACCCTCGTGCTCGACTCGGTGACCCTGGAGGAGGCGAACAGCGACGCGATCAACTGGCTCAAGCAGCGTTCCCGCTGGTACAAGGGCTACCTGCAGACCTGGCTGGTGCATTCCCGCCAGCCGGTCGCGATCTGCCGGGAGATCGGCGTCCTGGGGTTCCTGCGGTTCAACCTGTTCGTCGGCGGAACGCCCCTGCTCGCGGTGCTCAACCCGCTGTTGTGGGCGCTGACGCTCATGTGGTTCGCCGGCAATCTGCCGATCATCGAGCGGCTGTTCCCGACCTGGCTGTACTTCATCGGCCTGGTGTGCCTGCTGCTCGGCAACTTCACGTTCGTCTACTGCAACGTCGTCGCCGCCCGGGCCACCGGTATCGGCCGGCTGGTGCCGCAGGCGGTGCTCTCGCCGGCCTACTGGCTGCTCATGTCGCTGGCGGCCAGCAAGGCGCTGCTGCAACTGGTGATCGCCCCGTCGTACTGGGAGAAGACCACCCACGGTCTCGGCGCCGCCGACCCGGTGGACGTCGACGAGCTGGTCAGCGAGCCCGCGGCCAGGAAGGTGAGCCATGTCGGCGGCTGAGGTGACAGTGCCGATCCAGCGGCGACCGGCCGGGCGGAAGCCGGTCGGGCCGCCCCCGGACGGGCGTGCACCGGACGGGCGTGCACCGCAGGGTGCTCCCACCCGGGCCGGCGACGCCACCACGACAGCGGCGGCCGGGGTCCCGGCCTCGACGGGCCCGCGGTGGGCCGGTCTGGTCCTGTTCGTCACCGCCGCCTCGGTCTACCTCGGCGGCGGGATGTGGCTGGGCCTCGTGCACGACAGCGTGATGTCGGACGCGCTGAGCCGGACCGCGAACGGCTACTACACGGTGTTCAGCCGCGACCCGCACCTGGCCGCGGTCGGCTTCGTGTGGAACCCGCTGCCGTCCCTCGTGCAGATCCCGCTGCTGCCGCTGGCCACGGTGTGGCCCGAGTTCGCCTACCGGGGCGTCGCCGCGGCCGTCCAGTCGGCGCTGTTCATGGCGGGCTCGGCGGTGTACTTCCGGCGCACCTGCCTGGAACTCGGCGCGCGGCCCCGGGCCGCGTGGACGCTGACCGTGCTGTTCGCCGTCCACCCGGAGATCGCCTACTACGGCATGAACGGGATGAGCGAGGGCTCGTTCCTGTTCTTCCTGCTGGCCGCCGCGGCCTCGCTGACCCGCTGGCTGCGCACCCGCGCGTCGAACCCGCTGGCCGGCGCGGGCCTCGCCCTCGGCGCCGCCTACCTGACCCGGTACGAGACGGTGGCCGCCGGTCTGGTCACCACCGTCTTCGTCGGGCTGGTCGCCTACCGGCGCGCGCGCGGCCCGGCGTCGCTGCGGCGCGCGGCCGCCCTCGGTGACATGACAGTCCTGGCCCTGCCGTTCGTGTTCTCCTTCGCCGTCTGGGCGATCACCTCGAGCCTCATCATCGGCTCCCCGTTCGCGCAGTTCACCTCGGCGAACGGGAACTCGGCGCAGACCCGCCTGTCGGCCGGCGGGATCAGCTCCGTCATCGACCAGCCGGGCGGCCCGCTCGGGTACATGTTCGACCAGTCCCGGGTGCTGGAACCGTTCGGCGTGCTGATCCTCGCGGCGGCTCTGGGGATGTGCTGGCGCCGTCGCGACACGCGCCTGCTCGCGCCCATCGCCGTGCTCGGCGGGGCGTACTCGTTCTCGGTGGCCGCCCTGCTCGCCGGACAGACCTTCGGCTGGCTCCGGTTCTCGATCACCATCGTCCCGGTGGTGCTGCTCTGCGCCGCGACCGTGCTGGCGCACGGCCCGTACCCGACTCCGACGACGCTGCCGCCGGCGGCGCGGGCGGGTCTGCGGGCGGCCGCGCGGGCGGCCTCGGCGGTGGTGGCCCCCACGGC
>NZ_JALKFU020000625.1 GCF_023242965.2 Frankia sp. AgKG'84/4 | reverse complement strand
CCCGCGGCGCGGGTCGGGCTGGCGCGGCCCGGTGGTGCGGCTCAGCGGCGAGGTGAACGGGTCGTGGCGATCGACGTCGCCGTGGCGCTCGGACCTGGCGGGCTGGTCCCCCGGGCCCGGGTTGCCGGCCAGGGAGGTCGGCGCGCCGACGCCCGGGGCACCGTCGCGGGCGGGGGGCTCATAGCCGGCCGGGTCGTAGCGCCCGGGCTCCGGGAAGCTCGCCCCCTGGCCGGGGCGCGCCGCTGATCCGCCAGCCAGGCGCCCGTCCGCGCCGGCCGCCGGGCTGGCGAAGTTCGCCGAGTAACCGCTGTCCTGGCGGGCGCGACGGCTGGGCAGCCGCGGCAGATCCCCGCCGCGCGGTTCCCGGTCCCGCTCGGCGCCGCCGCCGCGACCGTTGATCCGCGCGTGGCGCGGCTCGCCGCCGGTCGACGGGTCACGGTCGGGTGAACCGGGTTCACCGTCGAGGGCCGGCTCCGCAGCCTCGCCCGGGACGTGGGTCGGGCCGTCGGCGCGCCGGCCGTCGGCGCGGGGCGGCGGGGGTCGGTCGGCGACGAACCAGTTCGACCGGACGGTGGCGAACACCGGCAGGTCGTCCAGGAGGGTCTCGTCGGCCCCCGTGGTTGACTCGGGCAGGTGCGCGGGCTGCGGCGTGGTCAACGGCCCGTCGGCGAGCGGCCCGTTGACGGGCGGCCCCTCGGCGAACGGCCCGCTGACAGGCGGCCCCTCGGTGAACGGCCCGTCGAGGATCCCATCGGCGGGGATTCGATCGGCGGGGACCGGCGACACCGACGGCGCTCGGTGTCGCGTCCCCGCTGCCCACGGTGGCGACCAGCTCAGCTGGTCAGGCGGTGTTAGCTGGTCAGGCGGTGTTAGCTGGTCAGGCGGTGGCGGCGAGCAGGCGGCGGGTGCGGGCGCGGGCGTCGTTCCACTCGCGCCGGGTGGTGTCGATGACCTCGGCGGCGGTGGTGATGGCGTGCACGCCCGCGGCCGTGTGCCCGGCGCTGCCGGCGGCACCGGGCAGGAGGCTGACGGTGACGCCGTTGGGGGCGGTGCCCAGGGTGATGTCGTCGAGGGTCGCGTCGACGACGGCGCGGCGCCAGGCGTCGGTAGCGCCACTCTCGGCGGTCGCGATGAACCGGGTACCCATGTAGCCGAGGTCGTAGCCGAGGGTGATGGCCGACCACAGGGCGGTGCCGTCACTGATCCCGCCGGCGAGCACCAGCGGGCCGTCATGGAAGCGGCGCACGGCGCGGGCGAACGCGAACGGGTTTGCCCAGCCGGTGTGGCCGCCCGCACCGGCGGCCAGCAGGACGAGACCGTCGGCGCCGGCGGCCGCCGCCTTCTCGGCGTGCTTGAGCGAGGCGACGTCGGCGAACACCCGGACGCCGGCCCGGTGCAACGGGCCGATGACCGGCACCGGCGTGCCGACACTGGTGATGACCAGGCGGACCCCGCGTCGCACCAGGGTGTCGAGGTCCTCGTCGAGCCGGGTGTTGGAGCGGTGGACGATGAGGTTCGCCGCGACCGTCGCTTCGATCTCGTCGAGCCAGTCCGCGAGCTCGGTGGTCGACCGGCAGTTCGACGTCGGGAACGCGCCGACGAGACCGGCCGCGCACGCCGCCGCGACCAGCGCCGGCGTGGACACCGTGGTCATCGGCGCGGCGATCAGCGGCAGGGCGAGACCATCCAGCGGGTCGGCCCCGGTCACAGAGCTGGCCACGGTCACAGAGCTGGCCACGGTCACAGGGTCGGCGCCAGTCACTGGGTCGGCGGCGGTCACTGGGCTGGCGGCGGTCACTGGGTCGGCGGCGGTCACTGGGCCGAACCGGCGGCGTCCGCGGCCCGTTCCGCCGCCCACTCACGCAGGGTGCCCTTGGCGACCTTGTCGAGGGTGGCGCGCGGCAGCTCGTCGATGACGTGGACGTCGTGGGGGACCTTGAAGTCGGCGAGCGCGGCACGGCACGCCGCCAGGACTTCTTCGCGCAGCACGTCGTGGTCGGTCCCGGCGTCCGGGCGCAGGGTGATGAACGCGACCGGGATCTCGCCGCGGATCCGATCCGCTCGGCCGACGACGGCGCTGGCCAGCACCCGGGGCACGGTGTTGACGACGCGTTCGATCTCGGCGGCGGCCACGTTCTCACCGCTGACCTTGAGCATGTCCTTGGCCCGGCCGGCGAAGCGCACCGCGCCGTCGGGCAGCTGGGTGACCAGGTCGCCGGTGCGGAACCAGCCGTCCTCGAACGCCTTCGTGGTGGCCGCCGGGTCGGCGATGTAGCCGGCGAACAGCGACAGCCCGGGTACCCCGCCGACCTGCAGCTCGCCGACCTCGCCGGGTCCGGCGTCGCGCCCGTCGGCCGTGCGGATCCGCACCTGGTACTGCGGCGCCGGCCGGCCGATGACCATCGCCTCGCCCGGAAAGTCCACGTCGCCGCACACGGGGGTGGAGACGACCTCGGTCATGCCCCACGCGGGGAAGATCCGCACGCCGTAGCGGGCCTCGAAGCTGGGCAGCTCCAAACCGCCGATCCAGCTCCGGTAGCTGTGGTCGGGCACCGGCTGGTCGGCGAGGACCTCCATCATCAGGCCGAGCAGGCCGGTCACGGTGCACCGGTTGCGAAGGGAGACCGCCCAGAACCGGCTGGCGGAGAACTTCGGTTGCAGCACGATGGTGCCGCCGACCCACAGGGTGGGCAGCAGCTGCCAGGACAGCGCATGGGTGTGGAACAGGGGGGCGTAGACGAGCATGACGTCGTCCGGCAGCAGGCGCCACAGCGACGAGCCGGTCCGCCCTGTCCACAGCGCGTTGCCGTGGGTGTAGAGCACCGCCTTCGGCCGTGACGTCGTCCCCGACGTGAGCTGGACGCACAGCGGCGCCCCCGGGTCGGCGGGGCGCGGCGGCGGCGCGTCGATGTCGGCGTCGGTGTCCGCGGCGAGGCCCGC
>NZ_JALKFU020000624.1 GCF_023242965.2 Frankia sp. AgKG'84/4 | reverse complement strand
GCGGGACCGCCGCCACCCCGCACCCCGCCGTTCGCCAGCGCCGTCCCGTTCGCCGCCGCCGTCCCGTTCGCCGCCGCCGTCCCGTTCACCAGTGCCGTCCCGTTCACCGCCGCCGTGGCAGCGGCGAGGCCGAGCAGGCCGGCGACGGCCGCGGCGACCAGTCGCAGCAGCACTCCGAGCCGGCCGAGCCACTCTCCGGCGGTGGCGCCGAGTCGGGTGCTCAGCGCGCCGGCGGCCATCGTCGCGCCGGCGAACGCGCCGCTGACCCAGCCGACGCCGCCGACCACCGCGTAGGCGATGAGCAGGATCGAGGAGAACGGCGAGAACGTCCCGTCGCCGTAGTCGATGTTGCCGCGGCCGCCGTAAAGGTAGAAGACGTAGAGCACGCCGCCGAAGCCGGCGATGGCCGCCGACAGCGCGAACGCGTACAGCTTCGCGCCGACGACGCTGATGCCCAGCGCCGCGGCGGCCCGCTCGTTGGTCCGCACCGCGATGAGCCGGCGCCCGGCGCGGCCGCGGCGCAGGTTCGCCACGGCGAGCGCGACGAGGACGAAGGCCAGCACGGAGACGGTGGCGAAGCCCCGCGGGTCGGTGACGGGGTCCATCGCGACGCCGAGGAAATGCTGCCGACCGACGACCGTGCCCTCCGGGGAGGCCAGGTCCCCGAACAGCGTCCCGAGCGAGCCGGCGCTGGCCGGCGGCGGCGAGTGGTAGCCACGCTGGAACAGCAGCGCGTCGACGGCGGCGCCGAGACCGAGGGTGACGACGGCGAGCTGCAGCCCGCGGGTCCGCAAGGCGGGCAGCGCGAACAGCAGCCCGACGACGGCGGTGCCGGCGACACCGAGCACCATCGCGGCCTCCAGCGGCCAGCCGTGCGCGGCGACGAGCCGGCCGGCGATCAGCGCGGCGATCCCGGAGAAGGCGAGCTGCGCCAGGGAGAGCTGGCCGGTGAACCCGACCAGCACCACCACCGACAGGATGATCAGCGCCCAGAGCGCGTTGGCGTCGAGCGCGTCGACCCAGTCTTTCGGCAGCACCCACCAGATCGCCGCCAGCGCCGCCGCGACGGAGACGGCCAGCGCGCGGGGATGCACCTGGCCGGAACCGAGAACGGGATGACGCTCGGAGACATGTCCGCGTTCGGGCAGGCCACGGCCGCGGATCGCCAGGTAGAACACGATGACCGCGAGCGGCACGGCCCGGTCGATCCCGCGCCAGAACGGATGGTGGGCGACGAGCTCGTACTGCGTCTCCACCTCGATGACGCCGAGGACGAGTCCGCCGAGCAGCACCCCGGGCAGCGAGTGGAACCGCGCGACCAGCGCCACCGCCAGCCCGGGAACGATGAGCAGCAGCAGGTTCGCCGCGGACAGCGGGTTCTGCAGCGGGGCGAGCAGCACACCGCCGAGGCCGGCGAGCCCGGCGCCGGCGCCCCAGGCGGTGGCGGCCACCGTGTCGACGGACCAGCCGAACGTCTGCGCCGCGCGCGGGTTCTCGGTCGCCGCCGTCGCGGCCAGCCCCAGGGTGGTCAGGCGCAGCACCGCCCACAGCGCGGCGACCAGCACGGCGACGGCACCGAGGCGGACGAACACGTCGATGCCGACGGGTTCGCCGAACAGCTCGACGGTGCCGGTCGGCAGCACTGTCGGGGAGGTCCGGACCGCACCGGCGAACATCAGCGTCAGCGCCGACTGGAGGATGATCAGCAGCCCGAGGGTGGCCATCAGCCGCAGCAGCGCGGTGGCCTCCCGCAGCGGGCGCATCACCAGGAAGTGGAACAGCACCCCGATCGCGACGGTCGACGCGACCGCGAGGACCGCCGCGGGTCCGAGCGGCAGACCCCAGGGCCCGTGCAGGCCATGGAAGGCGTAGGCCGACCAGGCCACCATCGCGCCCTGGGCCATGTTGAGCACCCCGGCGCCCCGCGCGATCACCACGACACCCGCGGCGACCAGCGCGTACAGGGCGCCTGATCCGAGACTGAGCAGGGCGAAGCCCATGACGTCGTTCACGGCTTGTCCATCCTGCTTCCGGCGCCGCCCTCTGATGGCGCCCGCGTGCTTCCCCGTATCGGTCCCCTGGCGACCACTGGCACTCCCAAGCGGACCTGTGCGGCCAGGGCCCTCATGGCGACCCGGTTACCGCATCCGTTGATCACGGCAACCGACGCGACGGTAAGGCCGCCGCCTCCGGCTCGACAAGCAAACAACCCACAACTGCACTACGGGTAGTGAATCACCCGGCCCACGAACTCAACCGTTCAGCCATGGTGATGTCGCCCCTCACCCGGTACACCTAGAAAGGACGGACACGTCGCTGACGTGCCCCGCACCACCACCAGCCCGCACCGACGACAGCAACGGGAGTGGGATAGTGACAGAGCTGGTGCCCGGCGCCAACGCGCCCCTGCCCGGAGGACCGCTCCAGGTCCGTCTCGCCGGGCCGTTCGACCTGTGCGCGCTGATCGTCTCGGCGCACGGGAAGGTCGACGGGGACGACGATTTCGTCTTCTACAACCAGCCGCGTACCGCCGGGGTCACTCTGGGTGGCCGGGAGGTGACCATCATCCCGAGTGCGCTGCGACAGGGCGCCGAGCGGGTGGTGATCGCGGCCGGCCCGGAGGACGGCACGACGCCGTTCGGGCAGCTGCCGGCGCCTGTCGTCACCCTGCACAACGAGCGGGGCAACGTCCTGGCCCACTTCGCCCCGCCGCCACTGACCAGCGAGACCGTGCTCACGCTGGTCGAGATCTACCGCCGCGGACCCGGCTGGAAGGTCCGCGCCGTCGGGCAGGGCTACGCCGACGGCCTGGCCGGGCTGGCCCGTGACTACGGCGTGGTCGTCGACGACGACGATCACGCCGGACCGTCGCACGCGCCGAAAGCACCGCCGGGCAAATCCTCCCCGCGCGCCGCCACCCCGCCCGCCGCCACCCCGCCCGCGGCCACCC
>NZ_JALKFU020000623.1 GCF_023242965.2 Frankia sp. AgKG'84/4 | reverse complement strand
GCGGCGCCCGGGGCGCCGCCGTCAGCGGTGAGCGCGGCGAACAGCGGGTCGGCGGCGCGCTGCGCCGGGCCCAGGTTGCCGAGATGCTGGTAGAGCCAGGCGGCCATGATGCCGCCGGTGATCCGCTCGTCCCACCAGGGCATCGCGCTGATCTCGCCGCGCCAGGTCGCGGAGATGTTCCAGTCGTCGCGGACGTCGTGGTCGTCGAAGACCATCGCGGTCGGCACCGTCGAGAGCAGCCAGCGGATCTCCGGCTGCGACCAGGCCTCGCGGTAGAGGCGGGTGTACTCCTCGAAGTCGGCGATCTCCTCGCCGGGCGGGCGGGTCGTGTCCCGCCGGGTGGCGATCCAGGCGCGGGTCTCGGGGGAGACATGGTCGGCGTAGACCTGGTCGCCGAGCAGCAGCAGGACGTCGGGGACCGGCCTGGCGCCCGTCCTGGCGGGATCGGCGAGGTGTTCGCGCAGGTCGAGGGCGAGGGCGTGCAGCGCGTCGGTGCCGAGACCGCTGTCGTGTTCGTCGGCGTTGAGGGTGTAGGGCCTGTCCTGCGGCGCGGTCACCCGGCAGGATCCGAACGCCAGCGTCACCGGCCTCGGGTCAGCCGGGCCGGGCGCCGGACGCAGCAGGCTCGGCGGCTCCCCGGGCAGCGGCCACACCCGCACGCCGTCGACCCGGACCTCGTAGGGCCGCGCGACGCCGGCCCGCAGGCCACCCACGGTGACCACCGCGTAGTGGTGACCGCCGACGGTGAACGTGCGCGCCGCTCCCGACCCGTCCGCGCTCGCGGCGGCGGCGGCGCTGTCGAGGGCGGTGACCTCGACGAGGCCTGGGGCGGTGGTCTCCACCCAGATCGTCACGCTGGCGGAGTCGGTGTGGCGCTGCATCGGGCCCAGCAGCAGACCGGTCAAGGCGACTCTCCCTCCGCGTTCGGTCGGACCTCCGGCCGCCGCGGCCGGGACCTGCGCCGTCGGGACATCACCGCAATCGTACCCATCGTCGCGGCGCGTGCGGCGACGTCACCACGCCGGCCAGGGCGGCGGTGTCCGAACGCGAGACCGCGACCTGAAAAGGTTCCCACTCCTCGCCGGTGGCCCGCCGCCCCGGCCCGGTGAGCACGTCCGCCAGCGCCGCGCGGTCCCCGGCCAGCACCGAGGTGTCCGCGCACGCGACCCGGTCGACCTCCTGGCCGGACGAGGCGGGTTCCGCGAACGCGGTGACCGGCGTGCCGTCCGGCTACGTTCGCGTGGGGAACGGTTACGCGGGGCACCGCCGCGTCGGCACAGTCCGCCATCCCCCGAGGTCGGTGCCTGTCCGGAAAACCCGCTGCCATGATCGCACAGGTACGGCGAGCGCCCTCGCGCCCGCTACCGATCCGAGGCCGGTCGATCCGTTGCGTGGTGCGGGGAGGTCTCCACATGTTGGGCCGGCCGGCCGGCCGGCGCACGGCCGCGGTCGCTTGACCGCGGGGCGTACGGCGCCGGAAGGGGAGTGGTGGTGCTGACCAGAGTGGCGGTCCCGCAGGGCTGGGGCCAGACGCAGGTAGCGGCAGGGGCGGTTCGCCGTGGGTGACGGCGCGGCGCGGGACGCGGCCGAGCACGCGCGGATCACCGAGGACGACGGCATTCTGACCGTCACGATCGACCGGCAGGCCAAGCGCAACGCGATGGGTCCGCAGGTGATCGAGACGCTCTGGCGTGCCGCCAACCAGCTCGCCGACCGCGACGACCTGCGTTGCCTGGTCATCACCGCGGTGGGGCCGTACTTCACCGCCGGCACCGACCTGTCGGCGCCGGTCGGCACCCGGCACGGCGACCCGGAGACCGAGCACCTGCACCCCGGGTGGAACTTCCGCCGTAGCTACCGCACTCACCATCTGCTCTACGACGAGCTCGAGGCGATCGAGAAGCCGATCGTGGTGGCGGCCCAGGGCATCTGTCTGGGCGGCGGCGTGGAACTGGCGGTGTCCTGCGACTTCCGGTTCGCCACCCCGGCGGCCGAGTTCGGCGTGCCGGAGGTGCGCAGCATCGGCGTGATCGCCGGCAGCGGCGGGACGAGCCGGCTCACCCGCCTCGTCGGCCCCGCCTGGGGCAAGTGGATGGCGATGGCCGGGCGGCGGGTGTCCGCCGAACAGGCCCGCCAGATCGGTCTCGTGCACGACATCTACCCCGCCGAGACGTTCCTCGATGACGTCTACGCGTTCTGCCGGGACCTCATCACCATTCCCGCCGAGACGCTCGGGGTCGCGAAGCTGGCGATCGACATGTACGCCGATGTCTCCGACCGCACCGCGCAGCGGAACATCGACCGCCTGCTCGTCAGCGGAATGATCACTTCGCCGGACTACCTGGCCCGGATGGCCCGGTTCCAGAAGTGACCGGGAGCCGGTAACGGCTCCCAGCGGCGCGCGGGCCCGGGATGCCTGGACGTCGAGGTCGGTACCGCCACCGGCGCCACAAGTTCTACACTGCGTAGACGTGAGGGGTCGCGGGACGGACTGGACGCGGGTGCCGCGTGGCGGCGTCTTCGCGCTGGCCTGCACCGGGCTCGCCGCCGGGGCTCACACCCTCGGCCACGGCGGGTCGCCGCCGGTGGCGGCGCTGGCCGCGGTGGCGGTGGCGATCACCGTTCTCGCCGTGCCGTTCACCGCTTCGACCCACCGCCTGCCGACGGTCGTCGTCGCCATGGTCGCCGCCCAGGCGGGACTGCATGTGCTGTTCGCCGCCGCGGCGCGCTCCGGGGCCGCGGGGCACGCCGCGATGGTGCCGTCGCTGTGCATCGCGGACCGTGGCGCGCTCTCCGACGCGGTCGTCCAGCGGATGATCCACACCCAGGCGGCGCTGTTCGGAGCTCCACCGCCGCCGATGCCGGTGGCGCCCTGGCAGGGCGGGGCGGTGATGCTCGGCGGCCACCTGCTCGCCGCCGTCGTCACCGCGATCGGGCTGCACCGCGCCGACGC
>NZ_JALKFU020000622.1 GCF_023242965.2 Frankia sp. AgKG'84/4 | reverse complement strand
CGCTGCCACAGCCGCGCGCCGCCGGCCACCAGGGCCGCCTCCACCGCCGCCGCGGTCAGCTCGGCCGGCGGCGACCAGGAGACCCGCCGGGCCAGCACCGGTTCAAGCAGGTTCTCCACCGGCATGCTGTGTTCCTCGGCGATCGCCGAGAGCGCCCCGCGCACCCGGGCGAGGCGGGCGGCGGCCACCGGATCGCGTTCGGCCCACCGGTTGGCCGGCGGTAGGCCGTCGCCGCTCGGGCCGGCCGCGGCGGGCAGCTCGTCCTCGGGCAGCGCCGCGGCGGCGCGCAGCGCGTCCAGCCAGGTGTGCGCGGTCCGGCGGATCCGCGGCCCGGAGAAGACCGGCAGGCGGATCAGCGCCGCGACGTCCGTGGGGGCGTGGAGTACCGCGTCCATGATCGCGCTGTCGGGGAGGACCCGGCCGGGCGCGACATCCCGGGTGCGGGCCAGCCGGTCACGGGCGGACCACATGGCCCGGACGGCGGCGAGCTGGCGACGGGTGCGGGCCCGGTGGATCCCACTGGTGCGCCGCCACGGCTCGGCCCGCGGCTCGCGCGGGGGCGCCGACACGATCGCGGCGAACTCCTGCCGGGCGAACTCGATCTTGTCCTGCTCGATGAGTTCCGCCTCCAGCGCGTCGCGCAGCTCGACCAGGAGCTCCACGTCGAGCGCCGCGTAGCGCAGCCACGGCTCGGGCAGCGGCCGGGTCGACCAGTCGGCGGCCGAGTGGCCCTTCTCCAGCCCGTAGCCGAGCACCCGTTCGACCATCATGCCGAGACCGACCCGCTCGTAGCCCAGCAGGCGGCCGGCGAGCTCGGTGTCGAACAGCGATACCGGCCGCAGCCCCAGCTCGGAGAGGCAGGGCAGGTCCTGGTTGGCGGCGTGCAACACCCATTCGACGTCTCCGACGGCGTCCTGGATGACAGTGAGATCGCCGAGCGCGATCGGATCGAGCAGCAGGGAACCCGCGCCGCGGCGGCGGAGCTGCACCAGGTACGCCCGTTGGCTGTATCGATAGCCCGACGCCCGTTCCGCATCGAAGGCGACCGGGCCGGTCCCCGCGGCGAGCCGCAGCGCGGCGGCCGCGAGCTCCTCGGCGTCGACGATCACGGGCGGGACGCCGTCCACGGGAGTGAGCAGCGGGATGGGCTCGCGGGCGCTGGTCTCTGGCTCACCCTCCACCTTGGCGCTTACACCCCCGCTGACCTGCTCTGATGGCTCTGGAACCGTCGACGTCACGATCGGCGATCGTACGTCTGAATCCCCGCGGGGGCAGCCGCACTGTTCAGCGGATCAGGACAATTATACGCATGGTGATACCGCTGCCTGGTACAGTGGTCAGATCATTTAGGGCTGAAGTGCACCCCCGCCCTGCGGGAATGGGGGGCTGCTGGGCGCGTCCGGCCTTCCCGGCCCGTTCCGCCCGCCTCAGGCGCGGCGCTGGGACAGCGGCAGCGGGAGGACCCCGGACAACGTCGGCGGCAGTCCCGCCATCGCGGCGAGCAGATCACCGAAGGCCAGCAGATGCGCGGCGGCCGCGGCGCAGCTCCAGGCCGGGCGCGCGTGGCGCGCGCCGGGAATCTGATCGCCGTCCACCGCGGCGGCGCCCTCGTCGTCCGACGCGGTCTGCGCCCAGTCCGGCGACCAGGAGCAACGCAGCTCGACGTCCTGGGTGTCACCCTCGGTCCGCAGGACCCCGAAGCGTCGGGACGCGGTCGTTGTCACCGTGCCGCCGAGCGCGCGTACCGTCGCGCCGTGCCCGTCCAAGGACTCCCGCAGCCATGACCAGGCGACGTCCGCCAGCAGCGGATCCGCGGCGATCTCCGGGTCGACGCTCGCCCGGGCATAGCAGACGATGCGCGTGGTGCCCTGCCAGGCAGGCTGGCCGTCCGGGTCCATCAGCACGATGAGCCGGCCGGCCGCGGAGTCCGCCGCGTCCCCGGCCACCCCGCCGGCGAGGGCGAAGGCGAAGGGCGCGAGCCGGCTCGGCGCGGCGACCTCGTGCACGATGATCTCCGGGCGCAGCCGGGAGATGCTGGCGCGCAGGGCGTCCGTGACGGCGAGGAAGATCGCGGGGGTCGCCTCGAACGACGCTGCGGCCTCCATGAGGGCAACGTTAGGGCGTCGACCATGATCGCGCTGGGCGGACGCCGGAGCGTGCACCTTCGACCCCGTTGGGTGCGATCGGGGGCCGGGTAGGCGTAGCGCGCCGCGATGGCCGGAGGCGTCCCGAAGGGCGGGAGCCTCCCGAGCCATCCCCGCGGCGTCGGCGGGCTCGCCGAACTCGCCCGCCCGACCGGTCGAGGGGCCGTAGTCCGGCCGGGGGGCGGGGCTGTGCAGGCTCACGCGGGGATCCGGGCGGCGCCCCGCTCGCGTCCCTCGCGGCCGTGCGGACCGCCCTGCGCCGCGGTGCCGCGGTGGGCCGCACGGGCGCGTTCCGCACTCCGGGCGGGTGGCACCGGCCCGATCAGCACCGCCGCGCCGCACTCGGCGCACGCCCACTCCGGGCAGTCCACGCCGTGACCGTCAGCGCACGGCGGCTGGGTGAAGCGCCGCTCGTCGCCGCAGCTGACGCAGGTGAGGACGATGTGATCGTCGATGTCCACCCGGACCAGTTCCACTCCGAACACCACTCCCCGCGTACCCGCACTCGACCCGTGCCCGCGTCCCGCCGGACGCGATAGGCGCACCACGAGATCACGCGCCACCACGGCAGCCGGCCGACGAGGGAACGCGGGACAACGCGCACCCTCTGCCCTCATTCCGACCGGACTGACGGTGCCACGGCGGGAGCAAATGTCCGCGCATTGCCTCCGGCGTGTCGCGTGAGCCCCTCTCGATGCGGTGTGAGGCGGAGATCCCCGCACGGGCGGTTCGGCCGGTTCGCGGCTGTCCCCGCGACCTGCCGCGACCCGCGGCTGGCGGTCGGCCGCGCCGCCGACCGGTCGCTGCGCGGGGC
>NZ_JALKFU020000621.1 GCF_023242965.2 Frankia sp. AgKG'84/4 | reverse complement strand
GCGAGGTCCAGCAGCGCGGAGAGCCGTTCCGCCCGGGCCAGCAACGCGTGCGCGCCCGGCGGATGACCGGGGCCCAGGCCCGGCCCGGGCTCGGCCTCGCCACGGTCGCGCAGCAGTGCCATCACCTCGGGGCGGGCACTGGCGATGTCGAGGTTCACCAGGTCGGCCGTCGTCGTCCGGATGGCGTCGCTGAGCTCATGCTCGGCCGCGCGCAGCCCCACGCCCGGCGGCGGCACCCGGCCCGCCGACAGCACCCGCCAGTGCACCGATTCCAACCGGCCCTCCACCGACGGGCCGTGCACCACCACCCCGGGGACGAGCGCCAACGGCGGCACCGGCCCGACGACGATGACAGCCTCGCCCGCCGTGATCGCGTCCCGGTTGACCTCCGGCGGCCCGGGCAGGCCGGCGGCGTCGCCCGGGATGGGCAGCACCAGCCGCAGCCGCTCCGCCCCCGCCGCGCGCAGCGCGCCGAGGCCGAGGACGAGTGGCTCGTCGCCGAGGGTGTGCGGCGCGGGGACGCCGCCGAGCGCGTGGTGCACCTGCGTGATCACGTCGTCGAGCCCGACGAGCCCGGCGAGCCACGCGTTGCCCCAGCCGGTGAGGACGCCGGACCGGGGCGAGGCTGACAGGGCGGGAAGCACACGCCTAGGGTAGGCAATCGCGGCGGCCTCACGCGCGCCTGGGCGGACTCCGGGTCCAGTTTTCCGCCCCGGACGGGCCGGGATCGCCCTTCGGCAGACACCGCCCGGCCAGCCATGGCAGCCCGACACTGAGCAGCCAGTACCCGTGCCGCAGCGTCCCCGGTGCCGGGATCTCGCTTTCGGGTGGGTCCGGGCGCGGGGCCCAGGCCGGGGGGCTGACAGGTGGTACCCCGGCCGCGGCGAGGCGCAGCGCGAACGCCTGCGCGATGAGCTCGTGCCCGTACGGCCCCGGGTGCACCCGGTCGACGTCGAAGGTCGAGCGGCGGCGTACGGCGGGATGGCGGGCGAGGTCGACGACGAGTACGCCGGGGTCGGCGCGCGCCGTGGCGTGCACGGCGGCGTTGAGCCGCCCCACCCGGTCGCTGAGCAGCCCCGCCAGCGGCCCCGGCAGCCGCAGCAGCCGGCCCGGGTCGGGCATGGTCGCGGTCACCACCGTCGCTCCCTGTGCCCGCAGCCGGCCCACCGTCCACACCAGGTCCTGGCGCAGCCGTAGCGGGTCGAAGGACGGTTTCAGCACGTCGTTCATGCCGGCGACGACGGTGGCGACCTGCGGGGCGAGGGCGAGCGCGACGGGTAGCTGGCGGGTCCGCACAGCCTGCGCGGTCGCCCCGGTGGTGGCGAGGTTGGTGTACTCGACGGCGCCGGGCGGCCCGAGCCGTTCGGCGAGGCGGGCGGCGAAGCCGCGGGCCGGCGCGCCGTGGCGACGCTCCCGGCCCATCGTCACCCCGTCGCCGAGCCCGACGGTGATGCTGTCGCCCAGCGCGACGAACCGCGGCGGGCCTGCGGCGGCCACGTCGACCGCCTCAGGCGGCCAGGGGCGCCGGGGGAAGGGCGCCCGGCCCGCCGCCGGTCACCGTCCGCCCGTCGCCGATCCGGACCCGGCCCGGGTGGGCCACGGGGAGGTCGGTGTCGAAGCCGGCGTCGCTGGTGCTGGTGGGCCTGGTCTCCGTTGCACGGTGGGTGTCGGTGTGGCAGGCGAGGAAGCCGTCGACGGTGGCGGACCAGGTGAAGCCCTCGGCGCGGGCGCGGGCGGCCCCGCGGCGGGCGGCCCGTTCGGCCGGTGTGACGTCGAGGAGCTCCAGGGCGGCGTCGGCGAACGTGAAGCCGCTGCCGGCGGCCACCAGGCCCACGCCGGGCACCATCAGCTCGGCCAGCGCGCTGGCGTGGTGCGCGACGACCGGCGTCCCGCTGGCCAGTGTCTCCAGGGCGGCGAGCCCGAACGTCTCCACCGGGCCGGGGGCGAACGCGACGTCGGCGCTCGCCAGCAGCTCGGCGAGGCGGTGGCGGTCGGCGACGAAACCGAGGAAGGTCACCGGCAGGCCGGCAGCGCGCCGTTCGAGCCGCCCGCGGGCCGCCCCGTCGCCGGCGATGACCAGGCGCACCGGCACGCGGCGGCGGACCAGCTCGGCGACGGCGTCGACGGCAAGATCGACCCGCTTCTCCGGGGACAGCCGGCTGGTGACGACCAGCAGCGCCTCCCGGTCGCGGGCGAAGGCCCGCCGCAGCGTGCGGTCACGGCAGTCCGGGTGGAACCCGTCGAGCTCGACACCGAGGGGGATGTGGCGCAGGTTCGGCGCGGCGATCCGGACGAACTCGGCCCCGGCCCACGCCGTCGTGGTCACCACCGTGCCGAAGGAACCGGCCAGGGCCGCGTTGGCCCGGTCGGCCGCCGCGGTGACCGGCAGGACGCCGCGCAGCGACGGGGGCGTCCAGGTGCCGAGGAGCCGGTCGAGGCGTTCGTGGCTGACGACGAGCGAGGGCACCCCGCGCCGGCGCGCCCACCGGCCCAGCGGCGCCAGCGTCGCCCGGTCGTGGACCTCCAGACGATCGGGCCGCTCCTGGTCGAGCAGGGCCGCGACACGCCACGGCTGGGTGATGATCCGGTAGCCGGTGCCGGCGAGGCGCGGTGCGCGCACCCGCAGCACGCGGGCGTGCGGCGTCTGCTCCTCGCCGTCGCGGTCCCCGGGCACGATCTGGACGACCTCGTGCCCGGCCCCCGCGTAGCCCGCCGCGAGGTGGCCCAACGTCGTCCGGATGCCGCCGGAGTTCGGTGCGACGAAGTTCGCCGCCTGCACGATCTTCATGCTGGGCACCTGCCGTCTCGGTTGACCGCGTCCCCGTGGAGCGGTGTCGGTGCGTGCGTGTCCCTCGCGCGACCGGTTGCGGCCCCGGCCGGTAGGGCCGGGAGAGAGAGGGGCGCCGGGTGGTGGCCGCGCGGCGCGTACCGGGCGCGTGGCCACCCGTGCGGGCCGGGGAAGGC
>NZ_JALKFU020000620.1 GCF_023242965.2 Frankia sp. AgKG'84/4 | reverse complement strand
CCTGCCGGCCGGGCGCCCGTGCGGGCGGCCGGACCCGGACCCGGACCGGACAGTCCGCGCGCCAGCGTGCGCGAAGCCGGTTCCGCGGAGTCCGGCGGCGCGGGTCAGGCCGGTGCGGCGGGGTTCGGCGGTGCGGGTCAGGCCGGTGCGGCGGGGTTCGGCGGTGCGGATACCGAGTCCGGTGCACCGGTCTCGCTCGTCACGGCACGTCGGCGCGCGGGTGCGCCGCAAGGCCGCCCGGCCGCGCAGTCACCGCTGTGGGGCGTAGAACCCCTGCAGTGGGAGGCCCGGGCTGGTGCCGGTCGCGTTCGCTGGTCGTGGCCATCACCGCGCCTCGTGGCTGTGCTCGTCGCGGCGGTCGCCGTCGTGACCGCCGTGGTCGCGCTGGTCGCGGTCGTCGCGAACCCGGTGGGCGACAGCGGCGGGCGCCACGGTCCACCGCCGCTCACCGCGTCACCCACCGGACGGGGCGCCGTGCCGGGTTCTGCCCTGAATCTGCCGGCCGGGATGATCGGCCGGTGGTGGGGGTTCGTCGCCCAGGGCTCGCTGTCCTTTCAGCTGGAGCTGACGCTGAGCACCGGTCGGGTGGGCGACACGGTCGGCACTGGTCGCAATCCGACCGACGGCTGCACCAGCGAGCTTCTGCTGCGTTCCGTGCAGGGCGGCACGGCGCGGCTCGCGGAGCGGCTCACCGGTGGAGAACCACCCTGCGTCGCCAACAGCATCGACGTCCTTGCGCTGCGCCAGGACGGCGCCCTCGACTTCGACTACCCGGCGACGGACCTGTCCACCGCTGGTCACGGCATCCTGCGCCGCCTCGCGGACTGACGCGTCCTCGCTGGTTCGCTGACCGTGTGAAGGGCTCGGGCTCCGTGGTCCCGGCGAGCTGGACAAACCGGCTGTGACGCGCACCAGGCGGCGTCCCGTGGATCTTCGGCTGGTCACGGGGAAATCCACCGATGCCGCTCCCAGGGCTAGCCGTGACCGCGCCACGACGACGAGCGACGTCACGCCGTACGCCACCGTGGGTGGCCGTCTTAGGTCTGAAATGTCTGTGCGTTGCGTGGGAGGAAGGCTTCCGGCCGCTTCTGACGGGCTCCGCATCCGATTTATCCATGCAGAAGCGACCGGAAGCAGCTCAGCCCTGCGCAGCCGGCGGACGCTCGTGGCTGTGGGTGATGTTGGGGCGGCGGGGGAGAGAGCTGAGTGCCCGCAGTCCGCCGGCGATCATCACCGTGATGATCGCCGTGGCCACTCGGTACGGACTCCGTACGGACAGAGCGGACACCACGCTGGACGAGGACACCGGGACGGCGTCCGACTCGAGATCCACGAGAGGCCGCCCGGACGACCAGACGGCCCGTCGGTCGCGCAGACATCCGGCGAATCAGACCTGCCCCGGGGTCGTCCGCCGCCGGCCACGGCACCCGGCGCCGCCTCGCGGGCACCGACGCCCGGCTGGCTCACCCGCTGCGGGTGAGCGGTCCGGGCTGGCAGCATCCGCGCCGGTAGGGCGGGTATGAGTGGTGAGTCAGCGTGTCGTGGCGGGATCCGGGCGTCTTCGCCGGCCGGCTCGTGGCCGGCCCCGGACAGGTGCTCATGGGACCGCGCGACAGCGCGAACTGGAGGTGCGCGATGGATCCAGACTTCCCGCTTGTGAGCGTCTTTCTCTACATGTTGTGGTTCTTCGCCTTCGTGCTGTGGCTGTGGTTGCTGTTCGCGGTGATCACCGACGTGTTCCGCAGCAGGGACCTGTCCGGCTGGGGGAAGGCGGGGTGGACCGCGGCCATCATCGTCCTGCCCTGCTTCGGGGTGCTCGCCTACCTGATCGTCCGGGGCGGCAGCATGCACGAACGCAGCCGGGCCGCGGCCGATCGTGACGAGCAGGCCTGGCGTGCCTATCTGCGCGACGCGGCCGGCACGGGTGGCGGCGCCGATGACCTCGGCAAGCTCGCCCAGCTGCACGACCGGGGCGTCATCTCCGACGCCGAGTTCGAGCGCGGCAAGACGAAGATCCTGGCCTGACGGACCGCCGTCCGCGCGGGCCGGGCTCCCGCTGGTCGCGGGCCCCGCGCGGACGGCGCACGGCGCATCCGGTGCCCGGCCCGCACGGCCGGGCACCGATCAGCGCTCAGGTGGCGGGCAGCCGGGCGGCGGCGGCCCGGTCGATCAGCCACAGGGTGCGCTCACGGCCCACCGCTCCCGTCGCCGGCACCGAGAGCGGTCCGGCCCCGGAGAACGACGCGGCGACCGCGCCGGCCTTCTCCTCGCCGGCGGCGATCACCCACGCCTCCCGGGTGGACTGAATCGTCGGCAGCGTCAGCGAGACGCGTTCCGGCGGCGGCTTCGGGCTGTTGTGCACGGCGATGACCGGCTCGGTCGCGACGACCCCCGGCAGGTCGGGGAACAGCGACGCGACATGGCCGTCCGGGCCGAGGCCGAGCAGCACCACGTCGAACACGGGAACTGCCGCGCCCGGCGCCGCCCGGCCGGCGAGCAGCGCCGCGTACTCCGCCGCCGCCGACTCCGCGTCGGCGTAACCGCCGGAGGTCCCGCCGTCCTCGACGTCCCCACCGGCCCGCAGCGCGGCCAGGTGACCCATCGGGAACACCCGTTTCGGGTCGAGCGGCAGGTGGTCGAGCAGCGCCTCGCGGGCTTGGCGGTCGTTGCGGTCGGCGGAGTCGGGGGCGACGAAGCGCTCGTCCCCCCACCACACGTCCACCCTCGACCAGTCGACCGCGTCGGCCGCAGGGCTGGTCCGCACCGCCCGCAGCAGCGCGATGCCGATGCCGCCACCGGTGAGGACCACCGATGCCTCACCCCGAGCCGCCTGACCGTCGACCAGGCTGGTGATCAGCCGGGCGGCGACGGCGCGGGCGAGCACGCCCGCGTCGCGGTGCGTCACGATCCGCGGCTCGGCGCTCATGCGCCGTCCGCCCCGTCGTCCCTGGTCGAGCCGGTCGGCCGGGC
>NZ_JALKFU020000061.1 GCF_023242965.2 Frankia sp. AgKG'84/4 | reverse complement strand
GCCACCACCTCACCACCACCCCCCACACCCCCCACCAACCCACCACCCCCCTCGACCTCCTCAGCGACTAACCACCCCACCCACCCACCACCACCCGCGCGTCCAGAGGGACCCCCACCCCTCTGGACGCGGACATCCGAGCCCACACGCCCGCGCCGTCGGCCGGCAAGCCGGAAGACTGATTGAAATATCTCGACAATTAGTCGACGAAATCCGTCCGCAGTGCGGCCTTTCATCGCGGGTCCGCAACTCCACAACCGTGTCGACGGACAAACCCGCAGGCCGGTCGGCGGCCCACCGAAGGTCGGCGGCTCACCGAAGGTCGGCACGACCGGCCAGCGGACCGCCGCCTCCGCGTCGCGCGCCGGCCCGGCGCAATCCCCACCGCCTTCGCCGAGGGTCGCCGCGCGGGTGACACGCCAAGTCTCGTGTGCGCGGGAGAAGCGGCCGCAGACAAAGCCGCGGACAAAGATGTGCCCGGGTCGCGGCTGGGACGGGCCACGACCCGGGCTGGGAAGACCCGCCAGAGGTCGGGGTTACCTCCGCCGGGTGAAGTCTGGGTCAATCAGGTCGGCCGGCGCCTGGGGAGCGCCCTTCCGACAGAGACCAGCACACCCGGTGGGACCTAAAGAAGGCTTAAGATCACCAAAAGACAAGCTGTGATCCGACAGTGACTCCCAGTCGAGTACAGGCCATCAGTCCGTAATGCTCCTAGGAGACCGGGCTACGGCTGTCCGACCCACCGGCACGCGCCTGACGCGGCGCCACCCGCCCACCCGCCGCCCCATCGGTCGGGATTGTCAGGGCTCGCCGTGACCACGCGAGGAGGCGCCCCGGGGGGCTCGCTGACGGGGACTCAGCTGCGACCACTCGCCCGCCCAGGACGCCAGTGGTTCGACCACACCCTGCAGGCGGCGGCCATGGGCGGTCAGGCGGTACTCGCCAACCTCGTCCACCTCGACGAGCCCGGCCTCCCGCAACTCCCGCAGCCGTTGACTGAGCCCCGCCTCGGGGGCGTTCAGCCGGGTCTGCAACACCCGGAACGAGGACGGTCCGCCCCGTAGATGCCAGAAGGCCCCGAGCGCGAACCGCCGAGCGAGCAGCTCCACCAGAGCCCCGAGAGCCGCGGGCGCACCGCCGCCGGCCTCGTCCGCGGCGTTTCCGCCCCGCGCCACGCGACGCGCCCCACGGCGATCGGCCGTACTCATCGATCCCCCACCGATCTACACCCTGCCACCCACCAGTCACCAGACACCCCGGCCCTCAGCCACCGGACATCGCAGTCAGTGGGCGCCGACTGAGCTGACGCCGTTCGAGCTGTGCACGCCGGTCGGCCGGAACCGCCGCCTCCCGGACGGCTCGACCTCGCCCGCGAGCATGTCCCGGACCCGCTGGTAGAGCGTCCCCGCCTGGGCGGAGACCAGCCCGGCCGCGCTCTGCACCTCCGGGCGCTCCCGGACCTCGCGCGCCTGACGCATGATCGTGTCGTACTTCTCCCGCCCGGCGCGGGCGCCGAGCACGTAGCCGACCCCGAGGGCGATGACGACACTGGGCCTGATGTGCATGGTGCCTCCCAGGAGACCGAGAGATGTGCCGACGGATGGCCACCGACCGGCCGGCGTTGTGCCGCCGTGTCGATTCCTACCCCACCTCCAGGACTGCCCGAACCTCAGGTAGGCTGACGACGTCAGGTGCTCACGCACCCGGTCCCGCGTAGCTCAATTGGCAGAGCAGCCGGCTGTTAACCGGCAGGTTAGAGGTTCGAGTCCTCTCGCGGGAGCAATCGCCCAGGTCAGAAGCTTGATCGGGTATCATCTCTTGATCGCTACCACAGAATACCCGCAGAAATTGTGGCGGGCCCCACATGGCGCCCCAGAGCATGTGCCTGCGAGACATCCCGGGACCCCTCGTCATCGAGACGTCCGCGTCCGGATCCGTCGGACCCAGCATCCTCTCCACATGATCACGTGCCTGATCGCCGCGCCCCCCTACCCGCACCTCGACACCCCCGTCGGCAGCGGATCACCCCCACGGGCGTGGGGAGGACAAGACTGTTTTCCGTGGCGCACCAGGGTGAGCCGGATCACCCCCACGGGCGTGGGGAGGACCTGAGATGGCCGACGAGACCCCAGCTCCGCCGCGGATCACCCCCACGGGCGTGGGGAGGACGCTGGCCGAGGGCGGCGGCGATCTGCTGGCCCGGATCACCCCCACGGGCGTGGGGAGGACGACGATCGCCGGGGTCATCCTGTCGGCATCCTCGGATCACCCCCACGGGCGTGGGGAGGACACCCAGGTTTCGATGTCGGCGGCGAGCCAGATCGGATCACCCCCACGGGCGTGGGGAGGACTCGATTCCCCGGAACGCATTCAGAGAAACGCGCGGATCACCCCCACGGGCGTGGGGAGGACAGGATCGCCGCGATGTTGACGGCCGTGGTCGTCGGATCACCCCCACGGGCGTGGGGAGGACCCCGCGAGGAGATCGGGAAGAACAAGGCCGAGCGGATCACCCCCACGGGCGTGGGGAGGACGGCGCGAAGCCGGCGGGTGAACAGCTGCGCGGCGGATCACCCCCACGGGCGTTGGGAGGACAGTGACGCGGCCCGCAACGTGCCGCCATTTTTCGGATCACCCCCACGGGCGTGGGGAGGACGACCGCTGCCCGCTCGGCTTCGGTGAAGTTCGCGGATCACCCCCACGGGCGTGGGGAGGACCAGGTCACCCCGCGCAGCGGCCGGGGAGGCTGTGGATCACCCCCACGGGCGTGGGGAGGACGCCGTGCCCGATGCCCGGTCCTACCGGATCACCGGATCACCCCCACGGGCGTGGGGAGGACCCGCCGACGAGCTGCCACAGCTCATCCGGATCCGGATCACCCCCACGGGCGTGGGGAGGACGAGAACGCCGTTGCGGAGCCGTGAGTTGGCGGCGGATCACCCCCACGGGCGTGGGGAGGACCACGCGACAGGCGACACCACCCACAGTCACAACGGATCACCCCCACGGGCGTGGGGAGGACCGCAGCGTCTGGGAGGCGTTGTCGTCGTACAACGGATCACCCCCACGGGCGTGGGGAGGACGTATCTGCGGACCCCCGGAAGTGTTCTACGACCGGATCACCCCCACGGGCGTGGGGAGGACAACTCCTCGAACTCGGAGTCGAGCCTGTTCCGCGGATCACCCCCACGGGCGTGGGGAGGACGTCGAGGCCGTCAACGAGAGTTTCACCGACGGCGGATCACCCCCACGGGCGTGGGGAGGACGTACAGACGGTCCATCATGGTGTTGCTCGCTCCGGATCACCCCCACGGGCGTGGGGAGGACATCTCCGCGGCGATGCGGGCGTACTTGTGGTCCGGATCACCCCCACGGGCGTGGGGAGGACTGGGATACGGCGATGCGCGCGACGATCGCGAACGGATCACCCCCACGGGCGTGGGGAGGACGCTTCGTGACCTGGGGCTTTAGGGGGTCTCCTGCGTCTGTTGTGAATTGAGGCCGACGAGTTGGAGTCCGTCGAAGTCGAGGATGTGGCGGCGTCGTTCGCCGGCGGTTTTGATCGTGAAACCCTGTTCGGTGTCGGCGGGGTGGATGCAGACGGCGGCGCCGTCGGCGATGCTGTCCGCGACGGCGTTCCATAGTTTGTCGCGGACGCGGGCGGAGACGGTGCCGACGTAGAGGCCGGCGGTGGGTTCGACGAGCCAGCGGCTGAGGGCTCCACGGACGTGGTCGGGGACGGCGGTCGTGGAGATGACGATCATTCCTGCCATGGGATGCCCAGGTTGACGTTGACGTCCTCGGGTTCGAGGTCGCCGTTGTCGACGGCGGTCTCGGCGGTGTCGTCTGGGCTTTGGTCCGAGCCGTCGCTGTAGTTGACGCCGGCTGGGACGGCGCCGAGTCGCGGGTCCCAGAGGTGGACCATGTCGACGGCGAGGTTGCCGCGATCGTCTTCGTCGTCGGACTCGCCCGGCTGGGTGGGATCGCGGTCGAGGTCCAGCAGTTTCTGGATGTCCCGGACGATGGTGGGGAGCAGCCTGACGAGGCGGAATTCTTCTCGTAGGCGTGTTCGCGCGGCGCGTTCGGGGTTCGGTGAGTCGTGCAGGGCGAACGCGAGCGGCATGGTGAGGTCGGCTTTGTAGAGGTCGGCGATGTCGTAGACGAAGGCGAGCTGGGTGCCGCTGTGGACGAATCCGAGTGCGGGTGAGCAGCCAAGCGCGCAGACGGCGGCGTGGACGACGCCGTACAGGCAGGCGCTGGCGGCGGACAGGGCGAGATTGACAGGGTCCTGGCGGTCCCAATTCGCCGGATCGTAGTTGCGGCGGAATCGGGGAGCACCATGTTTCTGGGCGAGGAGGCGGTAGTAGGCCTTGACCCGCTGGCCTTCCATGCCGCGTAGCTGGGCGAGGGTGGTGCCCTCCGGGACCTCGGTGGAGAAACGCTGCCGGTACATCCGGCTGGCGACCTGGACGCGCAGGTCGTCATCCGCCCAGGCGCGGGCCTGTTTCTCCAGCCAGGCAGTGGTGAGACCGGCGGGGTGGATGGTGGCGTAGCTGCGGATCCCGCCGGCGCCGACGCAGACGAGGCTGGTGCCGTGCCGGGCGATGGTGCTCATCGCCGCTTGGGTGATGGAGGTGCCGGGCCCGAGCAGGATGCAGGACAGGGTCGCGACGGGAAGGCGGACCTGTTCGGTTCCGCGGTGGGAGACGACGTGGGCGAGGACGCCGGTGTCGTCCTGGAAAACCTTCACGGCTTCGAGGTAGAGGAACGACAGCGAGTCCGCGACGCGGGGCAGCATCGCGAGGGTCGGCCGGCCCAGGCGGTGTTTCCCGGTCGCGGGTGTGCTCATCGGGTGCCCCCGAGCGGGGCGATGGACAGCAGTCCCGCGCCGTGGGCTTTGCCGCGGCCGACGCCGGTGAGGATCGCGGCGCGCAGCGCGTCGGGGTCGGTGACGACCGCGACTCCGTCGTAGCGGGTGAGGGCGTGACGGACCTGGGCGCGGCCGCGGCGAGGCCCGGTGATGTCGTCCAGGGGTAACGCGGTGGAACTGCGCAGCTCCAAACCGCACCGTCCGGCGCGGGTGGTCCACCAGCTTTCGGCCTCGTCGCCGCGCAGGACCGCGAGCTTGCCGGGGTGTTTCGCGGTGCGGCCGAGTCTCTTCGTGGGGTTGGCGACGAGTCGGTAGTGCACGCCGCGACCGGTGTGCAGCCGGTCGAGCAGGCCGGTCAGGTCGCGGGTGGCGACCTGACCGTAGCCGGCGGGCAGTGCTTCGACGAACGGCGCCAACCGGGTCTGGACGAGGATCTCGACGCCGGTGCGTTTCTCCTCGAGACGGAACAGCGCGCCGGCGAGGCTGCGCGCGTCGGGACCTATCTGGTCGGGAAGCAGTTGCATGACACGCTTGTGGAGCGCGACAGCGTCGGCGAGATCGGCGCGCACGTCTCCTCGACGCAGGTCCGGCAGGATTCGGACCAGCCACACGGCGCTCATGACTGCTCCTGCATGTAGCTGTAGAGCGCCCGGCGGAACGTCGGGCCGTCGGCACTGAACATCGTCGCGGGCAGGGACAGGGATTCGCGGCGCACGGATCGCCGCTGGTAGCGGCGATCCAGGCTCGCGAAGCTGATCGGCACGTCGGCCAGTTCGGTGGCCGCGTCCGGGTCGGCCGGATCGGTCTCGACGATGAGGTCGACGGTGGTATCCGGTGGCGTGGCGGTCAGGCGCCGTCGGCGGCGTGGGACGGGAACCCGGGTCCGCAGATGGGCCTCCGGGTCGTCGACGTCAGCGCGCAGGAGCAGCGGCTGCTCCGGCGGGCAGGATCTGCGGCCGAGGTACGGCTGCCAGCGGGGCTCCCGCAGCGCCTCGACGAGTTCGGTCAGGAGCTGGTCTGGTCCGGTGACGGCGACGGTGAACACGGCGTCGGACAGGTAGCGGCGCCGGCTGACGATGGTGCCGGTGTCCCCGGAACGGTGCTTGCCATCGGCGATGGGCACCGTACGAGCTGCGGGCAGGCCGCCGCCGACGGTGTGGAAGTCCGTGAGCGGCACCCCCGGTGCATCGACGCGGACGGCGAAGCCAAGCGGATCGAAGCGGCTGAGCGACTCCCCGCGCGGAAGGCCGACGGCGCCGGCGAGCAGGCCGATGAGTCCGGAGCGGGTCGGGAACGCCACGGTGTCCCGATCGGCGAACGTGCTGTGTTCGCCCCAGGACTGCAGCGGGCCGGCGAGCCGCAGGATCAGCCCACTCATGCCGACGTCGGGTAGGAGGCGTCGACCGCGGCGGCCAGCAACTGCCGGTAGGAGCCGTACTGCTCACCCAGCCCGGCGGTGCGTGGCTTGCCGTCGATGGCGCCATGGCCGTGGACGAGCAGGCTGGCCGGGCTGTCCCAGACACGGTGCAGCCCGGCGGCGTAGTCGTCGAGGGCGTCCCGGGCCGCCTCGCCGTAGCCACCTTCGATGCCGGCGGCGACGGGCCGCTCGAATGCCGCCGCCAGCGACATCGGCCGGTCAGCGCGCACCGCGACGTAGGCGAGTTCCGGTGGGGTGTTGGGGGCGGTCGCGTTCTGCTTTCCGGTGGGCAGCGCGCTGAGGAACGCGTCGAGGAACTCCCCCGTCAGCTCCCGTGCCATCGCGGCGTCACCGTCGAGGTTGTCCACGAGGCCGCGCAGGTCCAGGCAGGCGTAGCGGTAGAATGTTCCGGCGGAGAATTCCCCGGCGTTCATGTGGCCGCTGCCGTGGTCCTCTCCGGATGGGATGTCGTCGACGGCGGTGAAGAAGTCGATTTCCGGTGTGGTGGCGTGCACGGTGAAGGCGTGCGCGACCTGCACGGCGCCGTCGACGTCCGCGCCGGGCAGCTCCGCGAGCATCCGACCGAACAAGTTGATCGTCCCAGTCCGGCTGGCGAGGATCGCCGCGACCTCCGCGACAGGCAGCACCGGCTTCGCGGTCTTCTTCGCGCTCTCGGTCTCCAACACGGCCCGGTGCTCGGTCGCGAGCGCCGCGAGCTCGTCCAGCCCCGCCTCAGGCAGATAGAGCAGCACCGAGGAGATGTCGTTCTTCTCCCGATCCTTCTCAATCTTGATGCCCTTCTTCCCGGCGGACATCAGCACCTGATGGCCCGCGAACGTCGCGAGCTCGCCCGGCCAGCCAGCCAGCACAAGCCGTTCCGCCACCGAGGTGATGATCCGCCGGGTACGGACTGCCGGATCACCCAACGCGGTCTCGACCGTCAGGCGAACCTGACGCTTCCACGACTGGGACGACACGCGCGTGCGGGTCGCCGCGCCATAGACGACGGTCTTCGGTGCGCCGAGGTCGTCCCGGTTGAGATTCGAGAAGGGAATCGTCTGCAGCAGATGAATGTCGAGGAAACGGGGCGGGGTCATGACGTCTCGCTTTCGTTCACGGCGGCCGCACCGCCAGTGGAATTGTCGGTAGTCGAAGCGGCCGGTGACAGCGCCGCAGGGCGGGCCGAGACGGCGCGGTAGTAGTCCTGCAGCCAGCCCTTGGCGACCTGGTCGCGGTAGCGGCCCCACCGGGCCAGGTCCACGATCAGCGGTACCCAGGCGACCGGAACGAGATCGGCCCGCAACTGGCCGACGAGCCGAGGGAGATGACGATGCACCCCGGCGACGTCCTGCCGGCATAGCAGATGCAGGCGCGGCGGGAGCGTCTCCCCATTCAGCTTCCCCGCCCGCACCGCCACTCCCAGCGTGAAACCAATGCTCGGCCGCCGCCGCCCGGCAGTTGCCTGCTTCGCCGGTTCGTCAACGACGCCCGCGCTCTCGGCGGCCGCCTCGCCCGCCGTTACTTCCTCGGTGGAGGCCGGCTCCGACCCCACCTGCTGGGATGACGATTCAGTGTCCGCCGCGGCGATCTCGACGTCCCGCGCGGACCGCGGCTGCGCCGCGATCAGAGCCGCGACCGTATAGAAGGCCCGTTCGATCGCGACCGCGTCAATCGCGGTATCCGGATAGGAGCCGTCCCGAGCCGGATCGGGTAGCGCGGGCAGATACGGCGCGATCAGCCCGTGTGCCCGTGCCACCGCCGGGTCCTGCGGCAGACGACCGAGGCTGCGGCGCAGCACCGCGCGCCGGCCCGGAACCGCGAGCACCCCGGTGACAGCATCGACGAGCCGGGTCGCGCGCCACTCGATGTCCGCCAGCTTGTCCTGCGTGACGAGGTTGGTCATGCCGCGTCCTCACTCTTCGCGCCACTGCCAGCGGTGACGGTGAACCCACGGATCTGCCGGCGGTGCAACGCGAGCGCCCGAGTCATCCGCCAGTGCACCGGCGAGGTGATCTCGCTAGCGATCCTGTCGTAGACCTGCAGTGCGAGCCGCACGAACGGCCCTGTCGGGTCCGCGAAGTCGCCGGCCTTCACCGCCTGCCAGAACAGCCGTTCGGCCCCCGGCCAGTACTGTGCCTCCGCCGCGGCGACCCACGGCCCCTGCGGACCATCAGCCCGAGGCGTGCTTCCCGGTGCGTCCGCCGGATCGGACTGCCGCGCCCACGCCAGCTTCAACGCCCGCACCAGACTGCGCCCGACCTGCTCGGCGGCCACCCGCGTGGCGCTGACGCCCACCGCTCGACTACCCGGACGGCCTTCCCGCCAGCCCAGCACCGCCGGTGTCAGCCCACTGAAGTACTGCTGATCACGGGTCTGACCGTCCTGGTCGAACCCGTAGACCCGAACCCGCAGAGACTCGGCCAGGTCCTCAGGCAGCAGTTCGAACACCGACGGCTTGGTCCGCGGCATCTCCCCCGTCTCGTTCATCAGCAGCGCGTCGAGATCACGCCACAACGCCCGTTCCAGCTTCGCCCCCCGCGCGTAGGTATCGTCCTTCTGGCTGGTCTGGTAGATCAGATAGGGATCCCGATCAGGACGCTGCTTGTCCCGGAACGCCCACGTCAGCCGGGCGTCAACGACCGACTTTCCATCCGCTGACGGGGTAAGCAGAAGTGCGTGCTGGAACCGACCGGCGAGCCGACGCCCCAGCCCTCGCAGCAGCGGCGGACTGGCGCTCGGGTGCGGCAGCGCCGACATCTCCCACGGCGCCGCGTCCTGCGCGCCCGCCGCGGCGAAACGTTCCTCATCGGACGGTGCGGGGATACCGGACACCAACGACTCGAACAGGTTCCGGCCTATCGGATGGAACGACAGGCTGCCCCGCAGCGGGCCGGCCATCGTGTCCGCCTTCGACACCGCCCCCACCGTCCGCGTCGTGCATCGCCCCGACGGACCGAAATACATCCGGGCGATCAGATGCCAGACGGCTTCCGGTGTCGGGACCGGCGTTACGGTCGTCTCCGTGTGATGGTCAAAGAAGACCTGGTTGCTACCCGCCGGTCGCCCGAGGACCAGTTTGTTGATCCCCGAGGTCACCGCACACTGCTCCGCCAGCCGCGGATCCTGCAGCCACGGCCGCACCGGATCGAACAGATCGAACCGATCGGCATACCGCTCGAAATAGCTCTCGACCTCGTCTTCCGCGAACCGGCCCGCGTCCAGAAGGCCGTACCGACGGTCCTCGAACTCCGACACCTCGAGCATCGGATCATCCAACCCGCTCACCCGCGCCGCCAGCAGATACAGGACCCGCCACAGCCCCGCCGCCGCCGGCGCCACCGGAAGCTCCACATCCTCCAGCTCATGCGCCCGCAGCAGCAGCTCCCGCAGCCCCACGGGACTCCGCGACGAGCCCTCACGCGCCGGTATCCATTGCTGTTCCCGCAGGTCAAAGACCTGTTCCCTCACCACGATTCACACATCCGTACCCCCGTATCCCCATCCCTGCGTCACGAGACGGTCACCTCGCGTTCGCCATCGAATGCGCCGTTCACTCTGCCACCGACCTCCGACAAAAACGGGCTCCCGAGAGAGGCTTTGTTCGCCGTCGAGCGGCATCATGGCCGCGCCTGGTCCCTCGCGGACACATCCTTCGGCCGCAGTACCTGCCCGCCTTCCGGCACGGACGTCCTCGGATAATCGGCTCCGACGTACTCTCGCCGTCGGTCAGAAACGGGGAACCGCCATGCGCGTACAACAACCGGGAGACGTCGCCCCGCTGGACCTGAGGCTGTGGGGAAAGCGGAAAGGGTTATCGGGTCCGTATCCGCTGGTGTTCCACCTGCTCGACACCGGTGCGGCGGTGGAGGTGCTGTGGCGGGACTACCTGTCCTCCTCGATCCGGCGGACCATCGCGGCCGGGCTCGACGTCTCGGCCGCGGACGCAGGTCGCCTGCTGGCGTTCTGGGCCGCGCTGCACGATCTTGGGAAGCTCGTCCCGGGATTCCAGGTGCTCGCGCCGGACGCGTTCGCCGCGCTCGACGGATACTCGGCCGCCGGCGGCCGCAGCGACGTCCCGCACCAGCGGATGACGCAGCTCTGGTTGGGCCGCATGCTCGGCGATCTCGGCTATCCCACCAGCCGGGTCCGCAAGGATTCCGGGTTTCAGGTCGCCGAGCTCCTCGGCGGACACCATGGCTGTTTCACCAGCGCCAACCCCGCCGACTACGCCACGGTCCACGACCTGCCCCACCTGGGCGCCGGCGTCTGGGAAGCCCAGCGTCGAGCGGTCCTGCACACCGTCAACGAGGTCTTCGATCCGCCGCCAGCCCCGGCCTCCGTGCCCCCGCACGTGGCCGCGATCAGCACCGCCGTCGTCATCCTCGCGGACTGGTTGGTCAGCCAGGAAACCTTCCTGCGGCCCCGCGTCGAGACCCACCTGCGCGCGGCCAGGTCGTCGACCGCGAGCGTCGAGCAGCTCCGCGCGCACCGGCAGGCCACCTTCACCGACGTCCCCGACCTGCTGTCCGCCGCCGGCCTCGGCCGCGCGTCACTACGCCCCGGAACCTTCGCCGAGGAGTTCCCGGCGATCGACGAGCCCAACGAGCTGCAGCTGTCGGTCGCCGCCAAGCTGCCGGGGATCCTGTCCGGACCGGGCCTGCTGCTGGTGATGGCACCGATGGGAGTCGGCAAGACCGAGACAGCGCTGCACGCCGCCCGGCTCATGGGTGAGGCCGCCGGCACCAGCGGACTGTTCGTCACCCTGCCGACCATGGCGACCGCGGACCAGATGTACCGCCGTGTCCTCACCTACTCCAAGCGGCGCCTCGTCAAGGACACGGCGATGACGCTGCTGCACTCCATGGCCTGGCTGAACGCCGAGTACACCGACCCGGGCGGCGGGCTGGTCGTCACCGGCGACGGCGAGCGCTCCGGCGAGGCAGCCGTCACGGCCAGCGCCTGGCTCCGCGGGCGCAAACGCGGACTTCTCGCCGCGATGGCCGTCGGCACCGTCGACCAGGCGCTGCTCGCCGTCCTGCCCATCAAGCACAGCGTGCTGCGGATGCTCGGCCTCGCGGGCAAGGTACTCGTCGTCGACGAAGTCCACGCCTACGACGCCTACATGCAGATGCTCCTTGCCCGGCTCCTGACCTGGCTCGGCGCCCTCGACGTCCCGGTCGTCCTGCTCTCCGCCACCCTGCCTGGTTCGGTCGCGCACCGCCTCGTCCGCGCCTACCTGACCGGCGCGGGTCACCGCAGCACCGAGCCACCCCCGGTCACCTATCCCGGCTGGATCCACGTCGACGCCGCGACCGGAACCTCGACCGTCCAACCCGTCGCGCTGCCCTCACGTCCCCTCACCGTGGAAACGATGACCGTACAGGTCGACCGGAAGTTGGGAGCAGACCGGTCCGCGGCTCTGCGGACACTGCTCGCGCCGCTCGTGGCTGACGGCGGATGCGCGATGGTGCTTTGCACCACCGTCGTCGAAGCCCAGGCTACCTACCGGCTTCTGAAGACATGGTTCGACGAACTGACCGCAGCCGGCACCGCGACTGGAAGACCCGCACCCGCCCTGGGCATCTTGCATGCACGGTTCCCCGCCCAGCAGCGTGAGGAGATCACCAAGGTCGTGACGGCCGCCTTCGGCCGCGACGCCCTGTCCAGGCCGCACGCCGTCCTCGTCGCCACCCAGGTCGCCGAGCAGTCCCTCGACCTGGACCTCGACCTCATCATCAGCGACCTCGCCCCGATCGCGCAGCTCCTGCAACGCTCCGGCCGATGCCAACGCCACGCCATCTTCGACGACCACCGCCCAGCCTGGGCCGCCGCAGGTCCCCGGCTCGTCGTCCTCACACCGCCGACCGCCGGCGGCGAACTGGAACTACCCGACCGTTGGACGGCCGTCTATGACCGGTCCCTGCTCGAACGCACCTACCTGCTCCTGTCCCGGCGAGCGCCCGGCACCATCTCGATCCCCGAGGATGTGCAGGAGATAGTCGAGGAGGTCTACGACCAGACGTTCTCCGAGGACCTCAGCGAAGCCGAACTCGCCCGCCGCATGAACGACGAAGTCCGCTACAGCATCGCCGAACAGACGGCGATCCCGACCCCGAAAAACGCGATCCCCCTCGCCAAACTAACCTCCAGCGACCTCGTCGAGGACAAGGTCAGCACCCGGCTCGGCATCGAATCCGTCCGCGTCATCTGCTGCTTCGTCGACCCGAACGGCGACCAGTGGTTCGACCCTGCCCGATGCCAACCCCTGCCGACCCAGGGCAGCCGGCCGGACGGCACGTTCACCACCGCCGACGTCCGTGCGATCCTGGTCCACGGCATCCCCGTCGCGGAAGGAGAGTGGTACCGACGCCGCCAAGAGGGCACCACCACACTCCCTACGCGGTGGGCCGACCACACGGCGCTCCGCGACATCGTCCTCCTACCTCACCCCATCGACGATTCCGGTCACGTCCAGCCAGCCGAGATCGGCGGCCGCACATTCCTCCTCGACCCCGAACTCGGCCTCACCTGGTGACGACAACCCTCAGCCGCCACCAGCCCGCAGCGGCCTCCAGCCCCAAATCACAACGGACGCAGGACCCCCTTTAAACCCGCAGGTCAGGAAGAGTCTTCCCCACGCCCGTGGGGGTGTTCCGTGGGCACAGGATGATCACCGCAGGGTCCGTGAGTCTTCCCCACGCCCGTGGGGGTGTTCCGAACCTGCGGTCCGAGAAGGCCCAGGTCCGCGCGTCTTCCCCACGCCCGTGGGGGTGTTCCGTCGGTGCACGACGCCGGCTGGTCGGCGTTCGTGTCTTCCCCACGCCCGTGGGGGTGTTCCGATCAACCGTGGGAACCTGCGGGCCTTGATCAAGTCTTCCCCACGCCCGTGGGGGTGTTCCGTCCGCAAATGGCATTCGGGCGGCTGGGCGATTGTCTTCCCCACGCCCGTGGGGGTGTTCCGATCCGCGCCGCTTTCCAGGGGCGGCTTCAGTTGTCTTCCCCACGCCCGTGGGGGTGTTCCGGTGCAGGGGCCGGCGGACGTTGAACCACCCAAGTCTTCCCCACGCCCGTGGGGGTGTTCCGTCGCCGTCCGACATCGGGTTCCGTCAGGAAACGTCTTCCCCACGCCCGTGGGGGTGTTCCGCCCGTTGCAGACCGAGGAGGTCGCGGCGGCGTGTCTTCCCCACGCCCGTGGGGGTGTTCCGTGCCCGCCCTGGCTCGCCTACGCCCTCATCGGGTCTTCCCCACGCCCGTGGGGGTGTTCCGGTGAACAATAGCGGCTTCCGAGCAGCGAAGATGTCTTCCCCACGCCCGTGGGGGTGTTCCGGCGAAGACGCCGAAGCCTGGGCTGACCGAGGCGTCTTCCCCACGCCCGTGGGGGTGTTCCGTCCACGTCCCGCTGGCCTCGGAGATCGCGTCCGTCTTCCCCACGCCCGTGGGGGTGTTCCGCGCCGCCGGCTGGATCGTCTGGGACGTGGAGAGTCTTCCCCACGCCCGTGGGGGTGTTCCGGTCCTCGACCCTTTCGCCGGATCGGGCTCCACGTCTTCCCCACGCCCGTGGGGGTGTTCCGGATCCGGATGAGCTGTGGCAGCTCGTCGGCGGGTCTTCCCCACGCCCGTGGGGGTGTTCCGTCGTACCAGACCTGGCCGCCGTACGGGGTGCAGTCTTCCCCACGCCCGTGGGGGTGTTCCGTCGGCGTAACGCCGGTAGATGATCGCGTGCAGTCTTCCCACGCCCGTGGGGGTGTTCCGCCGCTGAGCTGATCGTCGCCCGCGTCTGCGATGTCTTCCCCACGCCCGTGGGGGTGTTCCGTAACGGGTAAATCCCAACCTTCAAAGAGGACCGTCTTCCCCACGCCCGTGGGGGTGTTCCGCTGGCATTATCACCAGCGTTTCAGCGAGCAAAGTCTTCCCCACGCCCGTGGGGGTGTTCCGTCCAACCTGCTGGAGCGCCTGGTCGTAGTCGGGTCTTCCCCACGCCCGTGGGGGTGTTCCGCTGCGAACCGGTGGAACCTCGCCGGGTATCAGGTCTTCCCCACGCCCGTGGGGGTGTTCCGCCTCGGTCAGCTCGACGGCGGGGGCACCATCGGTCTTCCCCACGCCCGTGGGGGTGTTCCGGGTGCGGGCGGAGCCAGACGCGCGGAGCTCATGTCTTCCCCACGCCCGTGGGGGTGTTCCGCTCGTCCAGCAGCTCCGCAGCCTCGGCATCAAGTCTTCCCCACGCCCGTGGGGGTGTTCCGGCAGGCTACGTCCCTCGGATGGAATTCCGCGAGTCTTCCCCACGCCCGTGGGGGTGTTCCGAGCAGGTGGTGCCCCGGTCGAGGTCGCTGCCGTCTTCCCCACGCCCGTGGGGGTGTTCCGAGTTCGCCAACGCCGCCAGCGACGCCGTCGACGTCTTCCCCACGCCCGTGGGGGTGTTCCGGGTCGCCCAGCACGGGGCAAGCGCGATAGCCGGTCTTCCCCACGCCCGTGGGGGTGTTCCGCAACCGACAGCCATGCCGCCCCGCACACGGTGGTCTTCCCCACGCCCGTGGGGGTGTTCCGGGAAAGCGGCGTGATCACAGACGGATTCCGCGGTCTTCCCCACGCCCGTGGGGGTGTTCCTCCGAGAGCTGGGTGGTGCGGGTCCTGTGACCGGTCTTCCCCACGCCCGTGGGGGTGTTCCGAATAACGAATGATGAGACCGGGTGGCGTGCGCGTCTTCCCCACGCCCGTGGGGGTGTTCCGGAGAGATCATGTCCGATGACCCTGTGATCATAGTCTTCCCCACGCCCGTGGGGGTGTTCCGCATGACGAAGCTGGTCCGTGACGCCCAGATGGGTCTTCCCCACGCCCGTGGGGGTGTTCCGCCCTCATCGCATGGCCGTACCGGAATCACCGGGTCTTCCCCACGCCCGTGGGGGTGTTCCGGAGGTATACGGAATGCCATCGGCGACGAGGGCCTGTTTGAACGGGCGGGCCGCGGGGTGCGCGTCCGGCTCCAGCAGCAGCTCGACGCCGTCGGGGGCATCCGGAGCGACGACGGTGAGCCAGCGGTGTTCGCCCAGCGGCACCTCGGACTTCTTCACGAAGCGGAGCACCTCCGTGTAGAAGCGCAGCGCCTTGTCCTGATCATCGACCAGGACGCTGGTCAGGTGGATCCTCATCGCCCGTCGGCTCCCTGGCTGTCGGCTCGCAGTTCGCGGTTCGCGACCAGCTCGGCGCCCGGGCGCCGTAGGCGAGGGTCACCGGGCCTGCCAAAGTCCATCAGGCAGGGCTCAGGCCGCTCGTCGCCCGGTCGGGCCCATGGCAGTCCAGTACGCCGTGCCGACCTCCGCCCAACCCGGAACCGGACGCCTCGGCCGGAGATGCGACTCGCCGGCCGCCCCGGGCAGGGGCGCGCCGGCCGTCTTGGATCGACGGACGGCGGACTCCCCGAAGCCCGAAGTCACGTTCAGGCGAGACCCTTCGACTACCCTGAGCTACATGTTGGTTGCTCCCGGCGGTGGGCCCAGGCGGGGTGACGACACGTCGTGGCCAGCGTCCGCCGGGCCTTCCGGCAGGTCGGCGCGTTCCAGGTATGTCGAGGTGGGCCGTTGACGGAGCCCAAGTCGCCGCGCGACGACGCCCCAGCCGGCCCAGACTCCACCCGAACGGCCACGGCGGTGGTCACGGCAAGCCTGTCTCTGGCCTGTGTGAGTGCCCTGGCCGGGCTGGGCGTGCCCGGCCTCACCTGTGTCGCCGCCGCCGGAGTCGGCTTCGCCGCCGTGGTACGCACGCTGTCGCGCCTCGTGGTCGTCTATGTCACCGTGGTGGCGATCGGCATCGTGGTCGCCGGGCGGATCGTGTCGGCGGACGCGCTGCTGGTCCCGAGCGCGGTTCCGGCCCCGGACGGGTTCGCCGACACCTGCGCGGGCCTGTGGATCTCGGTCGCCGTGACCGCCGGAGCCCTCAGTGCGCACCTGGCCGGTCGCCGGATGGCACGCCTGCCTACCTCCTGCCCCGCGCCGATCACAACGGCCAGGCTTGCCGCACCCGTCAGGGAGGGTTCGCCGGTCGCGGCGGACGTGCGGCGTCGCGCCAGGTCGCCGATGTCGTCCCCGACGGTTTCCGCCCAGGTCGCCGGTGGCCGTGACGCGGCTCGGCGGATGACGGTCGCCGTCCTCGCGGCCGCCGGGCTGGCCGCCGCCGGGCAGGCCTATCTGGTCGCCGCGGGTTCCCTTGGCGTCTCCGCGCAGTACGCGGGTGGGACGACCGGCGGCGGCTACCTGGGGCTGCTGGCCGCGGTCGGTCCGCTGCTCGCGGGAGCCGCTCTGCTCGCGACGTCCCAGCGGCACTCGCCCTCGCCCGGGCTGCGAGGGCTGGCCTGGCTGGAGTTCCTCGCGCATGCCGGGCTGCTGGTGCTGACCGGGTTCCGCGGCGCGGCCCCGGCCCTGTGCCTGGCGACGCTGCTCGCC
>NZ_JALKFU020000619.1 GCF_023242965.2 Frankia sp. AgKG'84/4 | reverse complement strand
CTCGGAGCGACACACCCGCACCCCGGACGATCAACCAGCCGCTCCCGATCTACACCACGCAGTGGGACTCACCCCGAGCAGGCCCTCCAGGTCGCTGCCGGCGGTCCAGCCGGGCGCGCAGCAGGCGCGCAGCCGGGCGGCCAGCTCGTCGATGCGTGGGTCGTGGAGCTGTTCGACCCAGGACCAGGCCTGGGTCTGGTGCGGCGGCTGGTAGTCGCGGTGGCCGAAGAGCAGGTTGTCGCCGTCGTTGAGCTGCTCCCACCGGGCCGGGTCGCGGGCGAGGGCCAGCAGCGACAGGTAGATGACCAGCCCGGGGAAGGTGTCCATCCACGGTCCCCAGACCCGGTTCTCGGGCTGGTAGTTGCGGTGCCCCACCTCCGTCGGCGCCGGGGAGCCGGCGAACGGGGCGATCCACGAGCTGTCGAAGTCGACGAGGCGCAGCCGGCCGGCCGGGTCGACGAGCACGTTGCCGTGCTGCAGGTCGCCGTGCGCGAACCGGGCCGACTGGGTGCGGCGCAGCAGGTCGCGCCAGGAGTCGGCGAGCGCCGTCAGGGCGGCGCGGTCGCCGGCGTCGGCGAGGTCCTCGACGTGCCGGTCGAGGGTGCGCCCGTCGACCCATTCCATCTGGACCATCGGCCAGCGCCGCCCGTCGACCAGGATCGCCTGCTCCACCCAGTGGCAGACGGCGACGTCGCCGGTGAGGTTCTGCTGGGTGAACCAGGTGTTCAGCGCGGTGTAACGCTGCTCGGTGGCGGCGTCGTCGCGGGTGAAGAACCGCAGTGCCCGCGCGGTGCCGCCGACCGTCGCCCGGAACACGACCGCGGTGGAGCCCGACGCGGGAACGGGAATGCCGAGCATCGGGTGCTCGTCGAAGTGGGCCGCGTTCAGCTCGGGTCGGTCGAACACGACGTCGGGCCGTTGCACGGCGCGGATGTAGTCCTCCGCGGAGGGATACGTGGTCAAAGGTTCACGACCAGGGCGGGGGGCTCGTTGGTGACGAGCCGGACGCGTAGCAGCGTGACGTCGTCGTTGTGCAGCCATCCCGCGGCGCGCTGGTCGGCGACGAGGGCCGCGAACGCGGCGTCGTGGCCCAGCTCGGTGAGCACCGGCCACACCGCCGCCCCGTCGCCGGGTGTCGCCTCGTCGCGCGCCGCCCGTGCCAGCAGCCAGGCGGCCAGCGCGTCGGTGGCGATGAACAGCGTGTCGCCGGCGCGGACCTCGCCGGCGGCCAGATCCAGGCCGCGGACCATCGCGTCGACGTCCTGCGGGTGGGTGCCGACCCCGTCGGGGGACAGGCCGAACTCGTCCACGCCGATGGGCGGGAAGTGGGTGAGCAGCCGCCCGGCGCGGACGTGGAACAGCACGGTGTCGCCGAGCGCGGCGGCCTCCCAGCGGGCCCCCGGCCCGTCGAGGCCGGTGAGCCGGCAGCCCAGGAACGTCGCGAACGAACCTTCGGTGTCGAACTTGTGCTGCTCGATGACGGTCGCGAACCGGGTCGGCGCCTGTGCCGTCCACAGCCGCTGGACCTGCTCGAACCAGGCGCCCAGCCCGTCGGGGGTGAGGGCGGGGCCGGGCTCGGCGACGAACGAGCCGACGAGATGTTCCACCCAGCGGATCGCGTCGTACGCCTCGGTGGCCCCGTCGACGACCACGTAGTGGGGCGCCACCCCGGCGGCGGGGTCGCCGTCGTGGAACGCGGCGGCGTCCTCCCATTCCAGCGCGGTGCTGCCCTGCTTCTCCAGGGCGAAACAGGTGGAGCGGGCGAGGATCATCGGCGGCGTCCTCACCGGTCCCGCACGGCGGCGACGCGGGTGCCGATCTCCAGGAACCACACGAGGGTGGCCAGGCCGGCGTTGAACACGAACCCGCGGGCGCCGTCGGCGATCTCCACCCGGGCGCCGCGGGCGTTCGCGACCATCGATGCCGGCAGCGCGCTGGAGATCGAGAACAGGTCCGGCCCCGGCGCGGGCAGCCCGGCGCCCGTCACCGGGAACAGCACCTCGGGCGCGATCGTCGGCGACAGGAAGATGTTGAACAGCAGCGTCCCGCCGTCGCGGGTCTCGATCGAGGTGAGCCGGGTGGCCCATGCGGCGAGGTCGGCGCCGTCGAACGGGCTGTCGGTGACCATCCCGTCGGTGATGTTGATGACGATCGGCGGGAACGAGTCCGGATGGCTCGCCGCCCATTCGTACACGTGCTCGCCGGCCGCCGCGATCGCCTGGCACATCGGCGTGCGGTAGCCGAACACCGGCTCGACCCAGACGGGCAGCCGGGAGCCGGCGACCGCGTCGATCGTCGGATCGTCGGGGCCACCGCGCAGCGGCTCGACCCGCAGCGGAGAGTCGAACACGTCGGGGATCGCCACGATCGGCCCGCCGCGCAGCGCCGGCTCGACGCCCTCGCCGCCCGCCGTCGGACAGGCGCCGTAGCCGAACACGCCGACGTCGAAGTAGTGCCGGGCGCGCCCGCCGACCTCCTTCGCCGACTTCACGCACAGGTCGAGCAGGATCTTGTTCACGGCGCGGGCCGCGCCCTCGGCGAGCGTGCCGCCGCTGGACTGCCATGGCTGTTTCATCGAGTCGGATCGGTCCAGCAGGAACACGATGCAGCCGGGATTCGCGCGGGAGAAGGTCTGCTCGTACATCTCGTCGTCCGTCCTGATCGTCCATGCGTGCTGGTCAACCGTCCGGGCCTGCTCTGGGGCGCGGTCGGCCATGCGCTCGTCGTCCGGTGGCCTGCCGTCAGGGCGCCCTGCGCCGACGGCTGGCGATGACGGTCGCCGGCCACGCCGTCCCGGGCCGCCACTTCCACTCGTGGGCGTCGACGCGGCAGCGGAACGCGTAGCCGGTCGACGTGTGCCCCACGTCGACGCGGAACGCACCACAGCGCGGGCACTGCACCACCCGCGGCGCCTCGGAAACCTCGCCGAGATCGCGGGCGGCCGGGCGCTCGGGCGCCGCGGGCTCAACC
>NZ_JALKFU020000618.1 GCF_023242965.2 Frankia sp. AgKG'84/4 | reverse complement strand
GGGATGCGCAGCACGGCCCTGCGGTGGGTCCGGGCCGCCTCGTCGGTCGCCAGCCGGCGGGCGAGACCCAGATCGCCCTGGGATGCCGCGGCCACCGCCCCCGCGGTTCGCTCGTCGGCGCCGTCCCGCAGGAGCATGGCGCGCACGTCGGCGGTGGCGGGCAGGCGCAGGGCGACCGTCCGGCAGCGGGACCGGATGGTGGGCAGGACGTCCTCGACCGACGGCGCGCACAGCAGGAACACCGCGCGCTCCGCTGGTTCCTCCAATGCCTTGAGCAGCGCGTTCGCCGCGGACTCGGTGAGCCGGTCGGCCTCGGTCAACAGCAGGATCCGCCACCGCCCGCCGGCCGGCGCGCTCGCCGCGTCCCGGACCAGGGCACGGACGTCCTTCACCCCGAGGGAGAGCCCCTCGGGCGCGACCGTGCGCAGGTCGGTGGCGGTGTCGGTGAGCACCGTGTGGCAGCCGGGGCACTCCCCGCAGCCCAGCGGCTGTCGTTCGCAGCTCAGGCTCGCGGCGAAGGCGCGCGCCGCGTCCTGGCGCCCGGCGCCCGTCGGGCCGGTGAACAGCCATGAATGGGTCATGGCGGACCGCTGCCAGCCCGTGGCGCCGGGGGTGGCCGAGGGACCGGACTGGGCGGCCGCCGCCTCGGCGGCGGCCCGCAGCGTCGCGACGACCGCGTCCTGCCCCACCAGGGTGTCCCAGACCGTCATCGGTCCATCATGCCGCTGGGCGCACGCCGACCGGTCGGGAAGGGGCCGGGAGGGGGAGCGTCAGACCGGTGCGGGCATGGCCGCGGGAGCGAGCCGGCTCGCCACCCCGGCCCGGATCTCGCTGTGGATCTCGCTCTGGGGACGGGTCGCGTCGACGACGAGATAGCGCCGCGTTCCCTCCTGGGCGAGTCGGCGCAGGCCGTCGCGCAGCCGCCGCTGGTGGGCGAGCACCTCGGCGTCGACGTCCGGTGCCGTCAGGGGTCCGCGCTCGGTCAGGGGTCCGCGGCCGGTCAGGGGTCCGCGGCCGGTCAGGGCCGTGGGGACGGCGCTCGCGCGGTGCATGCCGACCTCCGCGGGGAGGTCGAGCAGAACGGTCAGGTCGGGGACGAGGGCCTGCGTGGCCCACGTGTTAATCATGCTTACGCCGTTGGCGTCGGCGGCCTTGCCGACGGGCTGGCCGGCGAGCGAGGAGTCGGTGTAGCGGTCGGACACGACGATCGCACCTCTGGCCAGCGCCGGCTCGATGACCCGGGCCACGTGCTCGGCGCGGTCCGCGGCGACCAGCAGGGCCTCGGTGCGGGCATGCAGCCGGGCGGCCGGGTTGAACAGCAGTGAGCGGAGCCCGGCGCCGGACTCGGTTGCGCCGGAGTCGCTGGTGACGACGACCTCGCGGCCGCGCTCGGCGAGCCACGACCGCAGCAGCTCCACCTGGGTGGTGCGGCCGGCGCCCTCGATCCCCTCGACGGCGATGAACAGGCCGGCGTGGCGGGGCCGCGTCGGCGTGTGCCGGCGTCCGCGCAGCGCGTTCCACAGCTCGGGCCAGACCGCGATCCCGGCCTGGTCATCCATCTGGTTGTACGCGAACAGGCCGACGGCCACCGCGAGCAGCCCGCCGCCGAGGAGCACGACGGTCACTCCGTCGGCGCGGACGGTGATGTCCCCCCAGAGGTGGATGCCGTGCGAGCCGATCAGGCCGACCAGGCCGGGCGCCGCGGCGAGCACCAGCAGCAGGTCGACGCGGACCAGCGACTGCACCAGGGCGAACGTGCGTCCCCGCAGCTCGTCGGAGACCTCCGCCTGCAGCAGCGTGTACCCGGTCACCCAGGCGACGCCGGCGAACGCGCCGACCGCGACGACGAGGATGCACGCGATGACGAGGTTCGGGATGACGGCGACGACGACCAGGGTGACGCCGGCACCCGTGACGCAGACGCCGAACAGGCGGGTTCGGCTGTAGTCGCCGAGCAGCCTCGGGCCGGCCCCCATCCCGGCGGCCAGGCCGACGAACACCGCGCCGAACAGCACGCCGTACGCCGAGTCGCCGCCACCGAGGATCTCGACGTAGAGCCGGCCGAGGGCGATCACACAGCCGGCGCCGGCGAACCCGCCCAGGATGCCGACGATCAGACCGCGTACCAGCCGGTCCTGCCCGACGTAACGCCAACCCTCGGTGATCGAGGCGAGGAGACCGGGCTCAGGCCCGGTCTCCGGACGCTCCGCCCGGCCGATGCCACGCAGACCCCAGATGACGATGGCCGAGCCGAGGAACGTCGCGGCGTTGAAATAGAGGGCCAGGTCGACGGAGGAGTCCCGGAAGAACGACACGCTGGAGCCCAGCGTCCGCGAGATCGTCGAGAGCAGTGTGAAGATCGCGGCGGCGAGGGGCGCCGTGCCGTACGTCATGATCAGGCTGAGGGTGTTGGCGGCGGCGAGGCGCTCCCGGGGCACCAGGTGCGGGACGCTGGCGTCCTTCGCCGGCGCCCACACCAGCGTGACCGCCTCCACCAGGAACGACGCGATGAGCAGCCACTGCAGCGTGCCGATGATCGGAATGGAAGCGAACAGCCCGAACCGGATCACGTCAGTGACGACCATGGTCAGTCGGCGGTCCAGGCGGTCGGCGAGTGCTCCCGCCAACGGTCCGAGGATCAGCGCGGGCATCAGCCGGACGATCAGCAGCGTGCCGATCGCGTAGGCCTGCCCGGAGAAGCTCGTCTGCAGTTGGGTGACGAGGGCGGTCGTCGCCAGCAGGCCCAGCCAGTCGCCGAGGCTCGACAGACTGAGCTGGATCCACATCCGGCGGAACTCGGGGATGCGCAGTACGGCACGGATGTCGCTGTCGTCCCCGGTGACAGCGCCCGAACGGGGCGGCGGTGAGGGGACCGTCGTGACGGGGTGCCGGCTCGGGACCCGACGGGCCCAGGAGCGACGGCGGCCGGCGGTCGCCGCTGCGCCGGCGGGGCGACGCCCCAGCCGAGGGC